>NZ_WWIA01000938.1 GCF_009870065.1 Streptomyces sp. SID5785
TAGCACGCAGGCGTTGGAGAAGTTGCGCGCGTAGGCGACGCGGCGGCCGTTCCACATGCCGTGGGCGTACGCCGTGAGCGGCTGGTAGATCATCGGGCAGGACGTGTCCTGGACGTGGACGCGGGCGATGTCGCCGCCGACCGCCGCGAGTTCGCCGCAGGCCTGTGCGGTGTGCGGGTGGTCGCCGCGGCGGGCGGAGCAGTCGAGCAGGGCGCTGCGGGTGGGGCCGGTGGGGCCGTCGCCCTGCATGACGGTGACGTGGACCCAGTTCCCGGTGTCGGTGGGCGGGGCGTCCGGGGGCGCCGCCTGGGCGGCTGCGGCGGTCGAGCCGAGCAGGGCGGCCGTGGCCGCCGCGGCCAGCAGGGCGCGGCGCGCCGTCGTGAGGGTGGCCTGGGCCATGGGGGTCACCGTTCCTCGCGTTCGGGAGTGCGCGCGGGCGACGGCCCGCGCGGTGCATCCCTCACCGCCCGGGCGGCGCCGTACCACCGGCCGCGCGGAGGTGTCCCCCGAACGGGACGGCGCGGCGGGTCAGTCGGCGGACAGCCGGAACGCGATGGTGCCGAACGCGACCTGGTCGCCGTCCTGGACGACGGCGGCGCCGACGACCCGGCGCCCGTTGACCGTCGTGCCGTTCGTCGAGCCGAGGTCGCGCAGCACCCACAGGCCGCCCTGGGAGGTGAGCTCGGCGTGCACCCGGGACACCGACTCGTGGCTGAGCCGCAGCCGGTTGGCGGGGTCGCGGCCGATGCGCAGGGGGTACGGGTCGCCGGAGCCCGGCAGCATCAGCTTGGGCAGCCGCTCCACGGTCCAGGCCCGGCGCAGCCGCACCGTGAGTCCGGAGACCGCGCTCACCGCGCCGACCATGGCCCGGGTCCAGCGGCCGTCGGTGTGCAGGTCGGCGGTGAGGGCCGCGAGCTCGTCGGGCCGGCGGGCGGCGAGCGCGAGCTCCATCCGCCGGACGAACGTGTCGTGCGAGAGCCGGCCGAGCGCGACCCCGTCCTTGAGCACCTTCAGCGCACGGTCCCGCTCGGCGTCGGACAGCCGCGCGGGATGCGCCTGGTGGTCGAAGGAGGACGTCACAAGGGAGATTGTCGGGCAGCGGGGGCCGGAGTGTCCAGAAAACGAAATGCGTCGTATCCGGACCCTGACGAATCGCCGCCCGACCCGGCCGAATCCGCCCCGCGACGATCATTCCTGTCGCACCATGGTCCCGTCGTCACTGTCGGCAGAGACTCGATCACCAGGGGGTAGCGTCCGTGCAGTTCGAGGTGTGGGCACCACAGGCCGAGCGGGTCACGCTGCACTGCGAGGGCGCCACGCGCGCGATGGAGCGGGCGCCCGGCGCGGACGGGTGGTGGTCGGCCGCGGCGGACGCCGCGGACGGCGCCCGGTACGGGTTCGCGCTCGACGACGGTCCGGTGCTGCCCGACCCGCGCTCGCGCCGCCAGCCGGACGGCCCGGACGGGCTGAGCGCGGTCGTCGACCACGACCGGTATCCGTGGCGCACGGACCGGGCCGGCGGCGGGCTGCCCGGCGCGGTCCTGTACGAGCTGCACGTGGGCACGTACACCCGCGAGGGCACGCTCGACGCCGCGGCGGCACACCTGGGTGAGCTGGCCGGACTGGGCGTGACGCATGTCGAGTTGATGCCGCTGTGCCCGATGCCCGGGCGGCACGGCTGGGGGTACGACGGGGTCGCGCCGTGGGCGGTGCACGAGCCGTACGGCGGCCCGGAGGCGCTGAAGCGGTTCGTGGACACGGCGCACGGGCTCGGACTCGGTGTCGTCCTCGACGTCGTGCACAATCACCTGGGCCCGTCCGGGAACCATCTGGCGGCGTTCGGCCCGTACTTCACCGACACGGTGCGCACCCCGTGGGGCGACGCGGTGAACCTGGACACGGCCGGCTCCGACGAGGTCCGGGCGTACTTCGTGGGCAGCGCGCTCGCCTGGCTGCGCGACTACCGGATCGACGGGCTGCGCCTCGACGCGGTGCACGAACTGCACGACCGGCGCGCGCTGCACTTCCTCGAAGAGCTGTCGACGGCCGTGGACGCGCTCGGCGAGGAGCTGGGCCGCCCGCTGTTCCTGATCGCCGAGTCGGATCTGGCCGACCCGCGCCTCGTCACCCCCCGCGCCGAGGGCGGCCTCGGGCTGCACGCGCAGTGGAACGACGACGTGCACCACGCCGTGCACGCGGCCGTCACCGGGGAGCGGCAGGGCTACTACGCCGACTTCGCCCGCGCCCCGATGGCGGCGCTCGCCAAGACGCTCACCCACGGCTACTTCCACGACGGCACGTACTCCGCGTTCCGGGGCCGCCACCACGGGCGTCCCCTCGACCGGTCCAGGGTGCCCGGGCACCGGCTCGTGGCCGCCACCCAGACCCACGACCAGATCGGCAACCGGGCCCGGGGCGAGCGCCTCTCCGCCCTGGCGAGCCCCGGCCTGCTGGCCTGTGCGGCGGCGCTCGTGCTGACCGGGCCGGGCACGCCGATGCTGTTCATGGGCGAGGAGTGGGCGGCGGGCACGCCCTGGCAGTACTTCACCGACCACACGGACCCGGGGCTTGCGGAGGCCGTACGCACGGGCAGGCGGCGGGAGTTCGCGGCGCACGGCTGGTCCGAGGAGGAGGTGCCCGACCCGCAGGACCCGGCGACCCGGGAGCGGTCGTGCCTCGACCGCACCGAGCGGGACTCGGGCGAGCACGCGCGGATGCTCGCGTGGTACGGGCGGCTGATCGCGCTGCGGCGGGAGCGGGCGGACCTGCGGGATCCGGATCTGGCGGCGGTACGGGTGGCTCTCGACGAGGCGGGGCGGTGGATCGCCTATCGGCGCGGGGACGTCCGGGTCGCGGTGAACCTGTCCCCGGTGCCGGTCACCGTCCCGCTGGGGCGGCCCGTGGCGCGGATCCTGGCGTCGTGGGAACCGGTGTCCCCTGCGGTGGGCTCGGGCGGGCTCATGGTTCCTCCGGAGTCCTGCGTGATCGCCGACGCGCCGTAGGGGCTGAGCGCTCGTCCCGGCCGCACCCCCGGTGGGGGCTGAGCGCGCAGTTCCCCGCGCCCCTGGAGGTACGGACTGCGTCCGTCACCTCCATCGGGGAAATGCGGCGCGCAGCGCCTGCATT
>NZ_WWIA01000939.1 GCF_009870065.1 Streptomyces sp. SID5785
TCACGTCCACGGAGGCGGCTTCGTGGGCACCGCCGCCCAGTGCGACTGGGCGAACAGCCGTGTCGCCGCTCGCCTGCCCGCCGTCGTCGTGTCGGTCGAACACCGCCTCCTCGCCCCCGGCAGCCCACTCGCCGCGGCGGCCGACGACGGCTGGGGCGTGCTCGCCCACGTCGTGCGGCACGCCCGGGAGTGGGGTGTCGACCCGGCGCGCGCCGCGGTCTTCGGCGAGAGCTGCGGCGGGCTGATCAGCGCCCTGACGGCGCTCCGGGCCCGGGACGCGGGCCTGGACCTGAGGGCGCAGGTGCTCGTGAACCCCGCGGTCGACGTCACCGGGACGATGTTCGCCCACCCCTCGATGGAGGCGTACGCGACCAGCCCGGCCCCCGTCATGCCCCAACTCCGGCTCTTCCAGCGGCTCGCCGTCCCGCCGGGCACCGACGCCGGCGCGCTGTCTCCGCTCCACGCCGACGACCTGGGCGGGCTCGCGCCCGCGCTGGTGGTGGTGCCCACCCAGGACGCGGTCGCCGACCACGGGCGGCGCTACGCCGAGCGGCTGGACGCGGCCGGGACTCCGGTGCGCCTGTCCGAGTACCCGGGGGCCCGGCACGCGTTCCTCACGCTCCCCGGCATCGAGCCACAGGCCGAAGCGGCCCGGGAGGAGATCCTCGGCTTCCTTCAGGAGGCGTTGGCGGCGTGACCGGAGCAGGCGAGGAAGCGGAGAAGGCCGAGGAGCGGGAGAAAGGAAGCGATTCGATGAACAGGACACGCGACAGGCACCGGCCGCGCGGGGTGCTCGCGGCGCTCTGTGCAGGGCTCGTGCTCACGGTCCTTGCGGCGCTCGCGCCCTACGTGGACCGCGCCACCACCCACCTGCTGGCCGACCACACCAGGGCGGGCTACCCCACGTACACGCAGACGGAGATCGACTCGGCAGTCCAGACGTACCTGGTCGTGCTGACCGCTGTCGGCGTGCTCGGTGCGTTCGCCTGGCTGGCGACGGGCTGGGCCGTCCGGGCGGGCAGGCGCGGGGCCCGCCCGGCCGCGACCCTGCTGTTCGGCCTGGGAGTCACGGTCGGGCTGGCGGGGCTGCTCACCCGGGACACCTCCGGCATGACGGGGCTGCCTCCGGCGCTCGGCTGGGCCGGCATGGCGCCCTGCGTGGCCGGGCTCGTGGCGGTCGTACTGCTCTGGCGACGGCCGCGCCGTACCTGGACGTGACGCCCGCCGAGGCGGGGCAGTCGCCGCCCGACGGACCAGCGGACCGACGGGCCGACCGACCGCCACGCCCTGCCCGCCGATCACCACCACTTTGTCCGTGAAAACTCCATAATTCCGCCATGTCGAGTTCGATGGGTGAGGTGGACGCCGCTGCGTCCGCAGAGGGTGAACGGCACGCCTCGTGGCTGGAGCTGTTCTTCGACCTGATCGCTGTCGCCGGGGTGGGGCAGCTGGCCCACCTGCTGCACTCGGGCCCCGGCTGGGCGGCGCTCGGCGAGTACGTGCTGCTGTTCCTCGCGTTCTGGTTCGCCTGGGTCATGTCGACGATGTACGGGAACGTGGCGGGGCGGCGCACGCGGGTCGCCACCGTCGTGGCCGCGATGTCCGGGATGGCGGTGATGGCCGCTGCCGTGCCGGGCCTGCGCGACTCGGAGGACAAGGCCCGCGCCTTCGCCGTCGCCTACATCGTCGTGCGGTTCATCGCCTCCCATGTCTGGAGCGGGCGCGGGCAGGTGGTGGCGGACCTGCCCGTCGTCCAGCTGGGGGCCGGACTCACGCCCTGGGTGGTGTCGTTGTGGGTGCACGGCGACGCCCGGCTGTGGTGCTGGGCGGCGGGACTGCTCATCGACATGGCGGTCATGGCACGCGTCTCCCGCGAGGTGCTCCAGGCCGAGATCGACGAGAAGTGGGACGCCGCGGAAGGACGCGTGGAGCGCAGGCTGGAACGGGAGGCACGGCGCGACGCAGCCGGGCTGCCCGCACGCGAGGCGGCCGCTCGCACGGAGCGGAAGCGCTCCCGCATGCGGCGCAAGCCGGAGCTGGTCGGCGCCGACATCGATCATCTGGCCGAACGGCTCGGCCTGTTCGTGCTGATCACACTGGGGGAGGGGCTCGTGCAGTCCGTCGACGCCGCCGGGGAGGAGGTGTGGAGCGGCGCCGTGCGGGCGGTGGGCGCGGGGGTGTTCGTCCTGCTGGTGCTCATCTGGTCGCTGGCCCTGCGGACCGGGACGTACGGGCTGCCGTTCCTGACCGCGCAGGTGCTGCCGGTGCGGCTCGTGCTGCTCCTGCACTGCGTGTTCGCCGGGGCCGTGGCCGCGCTCGCCGCCGCACTGGGCCGATGCGTCACCGAGGCGGGTGAGGTGATGGAGCATCAGGGCCGGCTGCTGCTCGCGGGCGTCCTCGCCCTGATCCTGCTCACCGCCGGGCTGGGCGCGCTCGTGTCCGGCTGGGGCCCGCGCTGGGCCGCCGTCGCGATCGGTCCCGCGCTCGTGGTGGTGGGCGTCCTGGCGCTGGGCCGCGGGCCGCGGGGCGGGGAGGGCGCGGTCACCGGGGTGCTCGTGGTCCTGGCGGTCGTCGC
>NZ_WWIA01000940.1 GCF_009870065.1 Streptomyces sp. SID5785
TACGACGTCGACCCCGGCCTCCGGCTCGGGGGCGGAGCGCACCAGCGAGCGCAGCCAGCCGCGCAGCTCCTCGAAGTCGAGCCGCTCGGTGGCGTCCTGGCGCAGCAGCGACTCGACCACGGGGCGCAGCGGCCCGCACTCCTCGGCGAAGGCCGGCGGCTCGGCGCACACCATCTGCACCAGCTCGGGCGTGGACTCCTCCGGGTACGGGGCGTGGCCCTGCACGGCGCGGAACAGCAGCGCGCCGAGCGCCCACAGGTCGGTGGCGGGGCCGACGGGCGCCGCCAACTGCCAGCTGTCCTGCACGGGGTGCGCCTGCTCGGGCGCCCAGCGCTCGGTGACCGGGCCGACGACCGTCATGCGTACCTGCCGGGCCCGCTCGGCGGCGACGGCGCCCTGCGCGGTGCGCTGCTTCTTCGCGGGCTGCCCAGCGGCCTCGACGCCCACGGCACCGGCCGCCGCGGCCGCGGCGTCCTGGTCGCCGTCCGGTGCGGGCTGCCCGGGCTCGGTGCGCGGTATCAGCTCGTTCCACCGGGCCGGCTGCACGGGCACCTGGCCGCGCGGCGTCGCCCCGTGCCAGTCGGTGCCGGGGACCCGGACCCCGTACGGGTCGTCGTGGCGTCCGGCGGCCGCGGCGGCGCGGGCCCCCGCCCGGTAGGCGGCGATCGCTCCGGCGCGCGCGGCCCGGTAGTCCGGCGGTGCGGGGGCGGCGGGAGCGGGACCGCCGGGCCCGGGCTCGGCCCGCTGCTCCCCCGCGGGCTGCTCGTCCGCCTCCTCGTCGGGATCCTCGGGCACCGGGTCGTACCCGCACAGGGCCTCCTCGGCGGCCCCCGCGGCGAGCCCGGTGAGGACGACGCGGCCGTCCTGGCAGACCATGACGGTGCGCACCGTGATGTTCCGGTGGACCCAGCCGTGGGCGTGCAGGGCCCGCAGTGCGGTGAGCACGTCGGAGGCGATCTCGGCGGCCCGGTACGGGGTCAGCGGCCCCTCGTCGAGGAGCGCCGACAGGGGGCGGGCGGCGACGGCCTCGCTGACGATCCACAGCGAGCCGCCCTCGGCGAACACGTCGAAGACCTGGTCGAGCCGGGGATGGTCGGGGATCCGCGCCGCGGCCTGGGCGGCCTCGACGGCCCGCGCCACGGACGGCTCGGCGGACGAACGCACGGCCGCCCCGGGCCGGAAGCCCTCGGGCAGTCCGTCCGCGTCGAGAACCTCGGCCTCCACGACCTCGGGCAGCGGCACCTGGCGGACCAGGACCTCCTGCCCGCTGTAGGTGTCGAAGGCCCGGACGGCGGCGCCGCCCGCGAAGACCGCCGCGTCGGCGAAGCCGTCCGCGAAGCCGTCGTCGAAGGCGTGCAGCGGCAGGCGGTACCGGTCGGCGAGCACTCGCCCCGCGTACTCCTCCACAACACCCCCTGCCCCGCCCGGTGGTCGTCCGGACGCCACTTCTGTTCGCACACGGTCCGCAAGCACTCACGATACGTGCAGAACGGGTCGCGGGCTCAGGACTTGGGCTTGAAGGTCTTCGTGAAGGTCCGCCAGGTCGACTTGCGCAGCGCACTGTCCCAGTCGGCGTCCTTCGCCGTGTACATCAGCGCGTAGCCCTGCGAGCCGTCGACCACGAAACCGCGGTCTATCGTGCGGTACTTGGTGCCGCCGTCGACGTAGGTGAACTCCCAGTCGGCCGTGTTCCAGCCGCGGTACTCGACCGCTCCTATCCTTATCCGGTCGTACTGGGAACGGCGCATGTAGTTCTCCTGGTTGCGCCAGTCGCTGACCGGGTCGGACTTGGGCGTGCTGGTCCAGCCGACCAGCAGCTTCTGGCCCTTGGGGCCGTCGAAGCGGGCGCCGGCCGCGCTCGTCGAGTCGTACGTCCAGCCCTTGGGCAGCCCGATCGAGAAGCCCTGCGGATGCCGGTAGGTCGTCTCGGCGGTGGAGCCGCCGGAACCGTCGGTGTCGCTGCCGGGCGAGGCCCCCTGGCCCGCGCCGTCGGCGTCACCGCCGGCGCCCTCGTCCGAACCGCCGGACCCGGGCTTGTCGCTGGCGCCGGACGAGGCGTCGCCGGAACCCTGGGCGTGGTCGTCGGTGCCCTTGCCCTGGTCCTTGTCCTTCCCGCCGTTCTTGGCGTCGTCCCCGGCGCCGCCCCCGGACGCCCCCGCGGACGCGGCGGTGCCGCCGCCCGAACCGCCCTTCCCGTCGCCGTCGCCCAGCGAGAGGGCCAGCACGGTGCCGAGGACGAGGACGGCCGCGACGACCGCGGCGATGACCAGCGTGCGGCGCGGCACGACATCGGTGAGCGAGGCCTTCGCCGGGGACCTCGGCGGCGTGGCCGGTGACGCGGACCCGGCGGCGACGGCCGCGCTCTCCTTGGTCCGGGAGGACGCGGCGGCCTTGCGGACCGACTTCAGTGCCCCGCGCAGCCGTTCGGCCGCCTCCTCGCCGCGCGCGGCGACCCCTGCGGCGGCGGTGGCGGCCGCGGACGGGCCGGTCCGGGCCGGACGCTTCGTGAGCGACGGCGCCTCCGGCGGCACGGGCGGCAGCGGGACCACCTTCGTCGCGTCGGCCGGCTCGGGCTCGGGCACCGCCGCGGGCTCCGGGGCGTGCAGCACGTCCTGGAGCAGGGCGCGGGCGCCCGCGTCGTCGAGCCGCTGGTCGGGGTCCTTCGCGAGCAGCCCGTAGATGACCGGCTCGAGCGGTCCCGCGTTCTGCGGCGGGTCGACCGGCTCGGTCATCACGGCGGTCAGCGTGGCGATCGCCGACCCCTTGTCGTACGGGGGGATGCCCTCGACGGACGCGTAGAGCAGACCGCCCAGCGACCACAGGTCGGCGGCGGGGCCCGGCTTGTGGCCGCGGGCGCGCTCCGGCGAGATGTAGGAGGGCGCGCCGACGAGCATGCCGGTGGATGTGATCGACGGGTCGCCCTCGACCTGGGCGATGCCGAAGTCGGTGAGGACGACGCGGCCGTCCTCCGCGATCAGCACGTTCGACGGCTTCACGTCGCGGT
>NZ_WWIA01000941.1 GCF_009870065.1 Streptomyces sp. SID5785
CTGGCCGAGGCGCGGCAGGCCTTCGCCGACGCGGAGGAGGCGGCCCGCCGCCGGCAGGAGGAGGCGGAGGCCGCGGCGGCGGAGGCGCTGGCGCAGGCGCGGGCCCGCGCGGAGCGGATCGGGCACGAGGCCGACCGGGCCGTGGCCGAGCACGACGAGGCCCGCGCGCAGATGCGGGCCCACATGGAGCACGTCCGCAGCTCGCTGGCGACGCTGACCGGGCGGGACCGCCTCTAGAACACCTCGGCCGTCGGGACCGGGTCGAAAAGCCGGGCCGGGTCAGGGTGCGGGGCGGAACGCCGCGTCCAGGGTCCAGCGGGCGGCGCCCTCCGGGTGGGCGGTGCGCCGGGTGTAGGGGGTGGTGAGGGCGCGGACGCGCGCCGCGAGTTCGTCGGCCTCGTCCTCGGTGAGCAGCAGCGCGGCGGACACGGTCCGCTCGGTCGCGGCCGGCCGGCGCGGGTCGTCCCAGCGCAGCCGCCAGGGCCGGACCCGGCCGCCGTGGTGCGGGGCCTCCTCGACGATCCCGTGCCGGGCGAGCTGGCGCAGGTGGAACGAGCAGAGTCCCGAACTGTGTCCGAGCCGGGCCGCCGCCTGGGTCGAGGTGACGGTGCCGAGCTCGGCCAGCAGGTCGAGCAGGGCGAGGCGCACGGGGTGGTCGGGCAGCGGACGTGCGGGGCGTCCCGCCGGGGCGGCGGTGGCGGTCTCCTGGTCCTCGTCGGTCACGGCGGCGCCTCCCTGGTGCGGTTCCGGTGCGGTTCTGCGGCAGGACCCTGCCGGGCCCGCCCCTGCCACGGTATCTTTGCAAACTCCACTTGCTTGCAAAGTACCGGACCATGGGCGGGCCGGTCGAGGGGAGTTGACGGTCATGGCGACGGAGCGGCTGCTGCCGGAGGTCGAGCGGGGCGCGGTGCGGCGCATCACCGTGATCGGGGAGGACGTGCTGCACCGGCGGCTGCGGCCGGTCACCGAGGCCGCCTTCGGGTCGGCGGAGCTCGCGCGCCTCGTCGACGACATGTTCGCCACCAACCACGCCGCCCACGGCGCGGGCCTCGCGGCGAACCAGGTGGACGTCGATCTCCAGCTGTTCGTCTGGGACATGGAGGACGACTGGGGCGTGCGGCACACCGGCCACATCGCCAACCCGGTCCTCGACGAGGAGCCCGTCCCCGGCCGCCGCCTGATCGAGGAGAACGAGGGCTGTCTCTCGGTCCCCGGCCCCTACCGGACGGTGCCGCGCGCCGACCGCGCCGTCGTGCGCGGCCACGACAAGGACGGCGCGCCCCTCGTCGTGGAGGGCCGCGGCTACTTCGCCCGCTGCCTCCAGCACGAGACCGACCACCTGCACGGCCGCCTCTACGTCGACCGGCTCACCAAGCGCGAGCGGCGCGACGCGCTGCGCGAGATGGCGGAGCTCAAGGACGGGGTGTTCGCCCGGCGGGCGGAGACGGCCGCGCGGCTGGGCAAGTAGCGGGCCGGCGGCGTACGGGCGGCGCCCTCCGGCGGCGCGGCGGTCACGGGCTGCGCCGGGCGCGCCCCTCCCGCGGTGCGGGCGGGGTCGCCGCGCCCGCCAGGATCCAGCCCTCGACCGCCTCGTAGCGTGCCTGTTGCCGGGCCGCGCTGCGGGGCGCGGTGAGCCGGGTGCCGAGCCATCCGAAGAGGAAGCCGAGCGGGATGGAGACGATGCCGGTCGTGGTGAACGGGAACCAGGTGAAGTCCCGGTCCGGGAACGCGGCGGCCGGGCTGCCCGAGACCAGGTTCGTCCCCGACATCAGGACGAGGCAGGCCGCCGAGCCGCCCAGCAGCGTCCACAGCAGCCCGGCCCGGGTGTAGCGGCGCCAGAAGAGGCTGTAGACGAGGGCGGGCGCGAGCGCCGAGGCGCCGAGACAGAACGACAGGGTGACCAGGGGCTGCAGGTTGCGGTGCTGGACGACCGTGGCGAGCAGGATGGCCGGGACGCCGACCGCGCAGGCCGACAGGCGTGCGAGCTTCAGCTCGCGGCGCGGGGACGGCTCCCCGCCGCGATGCGCGAGGACGTCGTGGGCGAGCGTGTTCGCGCAGGCCAGGATCATGCCCGCGACGGAGGCGAGCAGCGTGAGGAACAGGGCCGTGGTGACGGCGGTGAACAGCAGCGACTCGGTCGTGGACGTCGCCGGTCCGAACGCCGCCCGCGCGCCCAGGAGGTAGGCCGTGTTGCCCTGCGCGTCGGCGGCGGCGACGGCGTCCCGGCCGACCAGGGCCGTCGCGCCGACCCCGACGACCGAGACGATCAGGACGAAGGCGGCGACCGAGGACACCGCCCAGGACATCGACCGCCGGACCTCGCGCGCGTGCCGGGCCGTGTACATCCGCATGGTGACGTGCGGCAGGCACGCCCCGCCCAGCACGACGGTCAGCTCCGAACTGATCATGTCCAGGCGGGGGTTCGGTCCGCCGGAGAACTGCAGCCCGGAGGTGAGGTAGGCGCTGCCGGCCCCGCTGCGACCGGCGGCCGCGGCGAGCAGCGCGCCCGGGTCCCAGTCGAAGCGGCGCAGGATCAGCGCGGCGACGACCGCGCCGGAGCCGAGCAGCATCACGATCTTCAGGATCTGGATGAGGGCGGTGCCCTTCATGCCGCCGATCGCCGCGTAGCCGATCATCAGGGCGCCCAGCGTGAGGACGCAGCCCGTCTTGAAGTTCTCGCTGGTGAAGCCGAGCAGGAAGGCCATCAGGTCGCCCGCGCCCGCGAGCTGGACCAGCATGATGGGCAGCAGTGCGACGAGGGTGGTCGCGCACGCGGCGATGCGCACGGCCCGGCCCGGCGCGCGCCGCGCGAACACGTCGCCCATCGTGAACCGGCCCGCGTTGCGCAGCGGTTCGGCCAGCAGGAACATCATCAGCATCAGGGACAGCGCGGTGCTCAGGGCGAGCACGATGCCGTCGTAGCCCATGAGGGCGATGACGCCGCCGGTGCCGAGGACGCTCGCCGCGGAGATGTAGTCGCCGGCGATCGCGAGCCCGTTGCGCAGGGGGCTCAGTGAGCCGAAGCCCGTGTAGAACTCCTCCAGGTCGTCGCGGTCGGGGCCGGTCATGACGCAGAGCAGCAGGGTGAGGGTCGCGACGGCGGTGAAGGCGACCAGGGCCATGGACTCGGAGGAGATGTCCCTCATCGCGGGGCGCCTCCCGTCGTGTCGCGGCCCTGGCGGCGCAGCCGGTGGGCGAGCGGGTCGACGCGGCGCCGCGCGGTGACCTCGTAGAGGATCAACGCGAGTCCGGTGACGGGGAGTTGGCACAGGCCGATGAGCAGGCCCGTGGACAGGCCGCCGGTCACCGAGCGGTTCATGAAGGCGGGGGCGAACCCGGACAGGAGCAGGAACGCCGTGAAGTAGCCGAGGGCGGTGAGCGTGGCGAC
>NZ_WWIA01000942.1 GCF_009870065.1 Streptomyces sp. SID5785
GCGAACGCGGAGAGCTGGTCCACCATCGTGTTGAGCGTGTTCTTCAGCTCGAGGATCTCGCCGCGCGCGTCCACGTCGATCTTCTGCGACAGGTCACCGCGCGCCACGGCCGTCGTGACCTGAGCGATCTGCCGCACCTGCGACGTCAGGTTGCCCGCCATGAAGTTGACGGAGTCCGTGAGCTCCTTCCAGGTGCCGCTCACTCCGTCGACGCGGGCCTGGCCGCCGAGGCGGCCCTCCGTGCCCACGTCGCGCGCCATACGGGTCACCTGGTCGGCGAAGCTCGACAGCTGGTCCACCATCGTGTTCACGGTGTTCTTCAGCTGGAGCATCTCGCCGGACACGTCGACGGTCACCTTCTGGGACAGGTCGCCGTTCGCCACCGCGGTCGTCACCTGGGCGATGTTGCGCACCTGACCGGTGAGGTTGCGGAAAGCCGTGTTCACAGAGTCGGTGAGGTCTTTCCAGGTACCGGCGGCGCCCACGACGAGCGCCTGGCCGCCGAGTTCACCTTCGACACCGATCTCGCGTGCCACGCGCGTGACTTCGGCGCCGAAGGCCGACAGCTGGTCCACCATCGTGTTGACGGTGTTCTTCAGCTCCAGCATCTCGCCGGCGACGTCGACCGTGACCTTCTGCGACAGGTCGCCGTTCGCCACCGCGGTCGTGACGGTGGCGATGTCGCGCACCTGTGTCGTGAGGTTCCTGAAAACCGTGTTGACCGAGTCGGTGAGGTCCTTCCAGGTGCCGGCCGCTCCCGGCACGTTCGCCTGGCCGCCAAGTTGTCCCTCGGCACCCACCTCATTGGCGACGCGTGTGACCTCGTCCGCGAAGGTGCGCAGCGTCTCCGTCATCTGGTTGATCGTCTCGGCGAGCTGGGCCACCTCGCCGCGTGCCGACACCGTCACCTTCTGGGACAGGTCACCGTTCGCCACCGCCGTGGTGACCTGTGCGATTCCTCGCACCTGGGCCGTCAGATTGCCGGCCATGAGGTTCACCGAATCGGTGAGGTCCTTCCACACGCCGGCCACACCGGGCACCTTCGCCTGCCCGCCGAGCTCACCCTCCGTGCCCACCTCGCGGGCGACGCGGGTCACCTCGGAGGAGAACGACGACAGCTGGTCCACCATCGTGTTGACGGTGTTCTTCAGCTCGAGCATCTCGCCCGCGACGTCGACCGTGACCTTTCGGGACAGATCACCCTTGGCCACGGCGGTCGTCACGAGAGCAATGTCACGTACCTGAGCGGTGAGCCGGTACGCCATCGTGTTGACGGAATCCGTGAGGTCTTTCCACGAACCGGACATACTGCGCACGCGCGCCTGCCCGCCGAGCTTGCCCTCGGTCCCCACCTCGCTGGCCACGCGCGTGACCTCGTCCGTGAAGGTGGAGAGCTGGTCGACCAGATTGTTGACCGTCCGGCCGACCTTCAGGAACTCGCCGCGCAGCGGGTGCCCGGTCCCGTCCGCCGGGCCCTGCGCCCGCAGTTCCATCCGGGGCGACAGATCGCCCTCGGCGACCGCGGAGAGCACCCGGCTGACCTCGGACACGGGGCGCACGAGATCGTCCACGAGCGCGTTCGACGCGTTCACGGCGACCACCCAGGAGCCCTGACCGGCGCCGACCTCCAGGCGCTCGGTCAGCTTGCCCTCACGGCCCACCATGCGGCGCACGCGAGAGAGCTCACCCGTCAGATGCAGGTTCCGGTCGGCCACCTCGTTGAAGACGGCGGCGACCTCCGCCATCACTCCGTCGCCGTTGACCGTAAGACGCTTGCGGAAATTTCCGTCCCGCATGGCGACGAGACCGGCGAGAAGCCGGTTCAGTGCCGCCGTGTCCACGGTCGTCGTGCCACTGCCGCCGCGCGATGTGCGCTGTTTCGCCAGGGACTGTCCGCCTTCCGCGCGCGTCTTCTTGCCCCGCGTCGCTGCGCCAGACTCCACTGTGTCCCTCCCGCAGGGGTCGACCTGTACTGCTCGGGTTGCTCGGTTTCGCTTCTACCGTCGCACCCGCGTTTCGATGCGTACCTTCTGGAAGCTTGCCCAGTGTTTCACCATGGCCGAACCAGGCCATAACAGTTCGGCAGCTTCGCACACGGTCCGCACACCCTCCGGGCGGAAACACAGGCGACCGGCATCCGCATGGACGGCGAAGGTAAGTAACCTGGGCAGCGGCTGTCCACCCGTCCCGGTCCGCCCGGCCTGGTCGGTGGCGGAAAACGAGCGGGCACCGGAGGGGCGGCCGAGACATGGGTACGGGAGACCTGAGCCTCGACATTCGTACCGCGAGCACTACTCGTACAGGGAGTTCTGTGATCACCGCGCGCGCGGCCGCCACCTTCGAACCCGTCGGGCGCTCCGTCGCGACCGCCCGCTCTTTCGTGCGCGACACGCTCCAAGGGTGGGGCTACACCGACATCGTCGACGACGCCGTGGTCCTGACCAGCGAACTCGTGACAAATGCCGTGGTTCACGCGGGCACGTCCGCGGAGGTTCTGTGTCTGCGCAGTGACGATCACATCCGCGTCGAGGTCGCCGACCGCTATCCCGAACGTGAGATTCCACTCCAGTCCGCCGCGATCAACATGGGCAGTCCCGACCGGGAGGGCGGCCGCGGGCTCCAGCTGTGCGCGGCGCTGGCCGGCCGCTGGGGCGTCGACTATTCGGCCACCCACAAGCGCGTCTGGTTCCAACTCGACCTGCCGGAGCGCTCCGTCGGCACCCGTGCCGCGGGCCCCGCGCTCCCCTCGGAGCTGCTGCCGCTCGCCGACGAGCGGGTGCGCGTCGCCGTCGTCCAGATCGACAAGACCGGCGCGATCACCGCCTGGAACGAGGACGCGGAGCACCTCTTCGGCTACAGCGCCGAACAGGTCACCGGAAAGCCCCTCACCGACCTCGCGGCCTGGCCCCACACCCCCGGCATCAGCACGGGCATCGCCGACGCACTGCAACTGTCGCGCTGGGAGGGCAGCTACGGCGTCCGCGGCTCCGACGGCCGCGTGACCCCCGTGTACGCCTCGCACCTGCGAGTGCGGGACACCGACGGCGACCCGTCCACCGTCTGCCTCCTCGTGCGCAACCACGAGCGCGCTGTGCTGCAGACCCCCGTCCGCGTACCGGCGCCCGACTCCCCCTCCGACGGACAGGGCTCCGACCCCTTCGAGGTCTTCATCGGCTCCCCGGCCCCGGACGACCTCGACGGGCTCCTCCAGCGCACCGTCGAGCGCGCACGCGACATGCTCGACGGTGACTCCGCCTTCCTGCTCCTCGCGACGGACGACGAGACCGAGCTGGAGGTCCGCGCCTCGACCGGGCTGCCTTCCGCCCGACAGCGCTTCGCGCGCGTACCGGTGGAAGTCGGCCCCGGACGCTACGGATCGGCCCGTATGCCGGCCGTCCACGAGGACCTCACCCAGGTCCCGGGCGCCGTCCCGCTCCTGAACGGCACCGGCATGCGCTCCGTCGTCACCGTGCCCCTCAAGGTCGAGGGCCGCCTCACGGGCTCCCTCGGTGTGGCAGCGGAGTCACCGGACCGCTACTCCAACGAAGAGGCCCTGCGGCTGCAGTTCGCCGCCGACCGCATCGCCCTGGCCGTCGAATCGGCACGGCTCGGCGAGCTCGAGAAGCTGCGCCGCGGTTCGCTCAGCTTCCTCGTGGAGGCGTCCGACCTCCTCGCCGGCACCCTGGACCGCGACCAGACGCTGGCCCTCATGGCCCAGATGACGGTGCCGACGCTCGCCACCTGGTGCGCCGTCTACACGATCGCCGACCAGGCCTCCGAGCCGTTCCTCTCCTATGTGCTCCACGAGGACGAGGAACGCATCGACGGCCTGAAAGCCCTGCTTTCCAAGATCGCCCCGCCGGAGCCGGTCCCCACGCCCGGCGCCCGCGTCTGGTCGGCGCCCGCCGAGGCCGCCCACCAGGCGGCCCTGCGCACGTCGATGCGGAGTCTGGGCCTCGGCGAGCTCGCCAGTGTCAGTTCGGGCATCGGCACCACGCTGCAGACCGCGTCGGCGGTCGGTGGCGAGACGGTCGTCCTGCCGCTGGTCGCGCGCAACCGCGTCATCGGCATGCTCACCCTGGGCAAGCCGAGCGACGAGCACTTCCGCCAGGAGATCCTGGAGCTGGCCGAGGATCTCAGCCGCCGTGCCGCCCTCGCCCTGGACAACGCGCGCCTGTACTCGGAGCGCATGGCCATCAGCCAGTCCCTCCAGCGCAGTCTCCTGCCCCCGGAGCTCCCCGAGGTACCGGGCGTCGAGGTCGAGGTCATCTACCGCGCCGCGGGCGAGGGCAACGAGGTGGGAGGCGACTTCTACGACCTCTTCCCGATCAGCGACGGGGCGTACGGCTTCGCGATCGGTGACGTGTGCGGCACGGGACCGGAGGCGGCCGCGGTCACCGGGCTCGCCCGACACGCACTGCGCCTCCTCGCGCGCGAAGGCTTCGGCGGCCCCGCCGTACTGGAGCGCCTGAACGCGGCGATCCTCGACGAGGGCGCCCGCAGCCGCTTCCTCACGCTGCTCTACGGGGAGTTGTGGCCGCAGCAGGACGGATCGGCCGTCCTGAAGATGGTCTGCGCCGGACACCCGCTGCCGCTGCGCCTGCGTCAGGACGGCACGGTCGTCCCGTTCGCCGAGCCGCAGCCGCTGCTCGGTGTGATGGACGACCTGGAGCTGTACGAGCAGACGATGACGCTCGATCCCGGCGACGTCCTGCTCTGCGTCACCGACGGCATCACGGAGCGCCGCGAGGGCACCCGCATGCTCGGCGACGACGGTCTGGCCGAAGTCCTGTCGACCTGCACGGGTCTGACGGCCGGTGCGGTCGCGGCCCGCATCATGCGCGCCGTCGAACGCTTCGCCGCCGACGCCCCGTCCGACGACATGGCCATCCTGACGATGCGCGTCGCCGGCCTGCACCACGACTGACACACCGTCGGCCGGACCCTGCCTCACGGGGTCCGGCCGCTTCCCTGCACACACAAAAAAAGCCCCCGCCCGATCGGGGCGGAGGCTTCAATTAACGAGCCCCCAAGCGGAATCGAACCGCTGACCTTCTCCTTACCATGGAGACGCTCTACCGACTGAGCTATAGGGGCCTGTCGCTTTCGCGGTTTCCCGCGCGCCAACAAGGAAAAGCATACCTGAAGTTCAGGCCGCTTCGAACCGCCGTCTCGGCCGACTGGACTCCGGTTCTAGAAGGCGGGCTGCAGAAGGCCACCGAGGGCATTGCAATGTGCCGCCAGTCGGTGCAACTGGCGCCGCGACATGTGCCCGTCGACGGGAAGTGCCAGCGTCTCGTCGGCCGCACGCTCCGTCTCCGGCAGCGCGACATCGCGCCGGAAGGCCGGCATGCGGTGCACGGGAGTCTTCACGGGCACGCTGCATTCGATGCCCTTGTCCCTCAGCACGCGCGCGAAGGCGTCCCGGTCGGGCCGCCCGTTGCCGGGCACACGCACGACGTACTGCTGGTAGGTGTGGGCGTCGTGCCCCAGCGGCGTCCGTACGCCGCTGAGCCGCCCGCTGAGGTACGCGGCGTGCGCCCGCCGCTGGACGATCTGGTCGTACGGCTTCTCGGACTCACCATGTTCCAGAACCAGAACCCCGTGACGTCCGCCGACCTCACGGAGCTGCGCGATGTCGGCTCGGTGACCGAACCGATGGACGGCGACGACCGCCTTGGTCCGCTCGGTCACACCGGCCGCGACCTGCGCGGGGTCGATGCAGTACGTGTCGGGGTCGATGTCGGCGAAGATAGGAGCGGCTCCGGTCCGCACGACGGCCTCGGCGATCTCAGGGGTGCCGTAGGCCGGCACGATGACCTCATCGCCGGTACCGATGCCGGCGGCCTGCAGCATTGCGACTGTGCCCATGACTCGGATGATCGTCGCCCAATGTGAACGAAAAGTGACGCACAACAAAAAAGAGCTGGTCCCTGAACCAAAGGTCCAGGAACCAGCTCTTCATCAAAAGGAGTTCGGCGGCGTCCTACTCTCCCACAGGGTCCCCCCTGCAGTACCATCGGCGCTGTGAGGCTTAGCTTCCGGGTTCGGAATGTAACCGGGCGTTTCCCTCACGCTATGACCACCGAAACACTATGAAACTGACAACCGGAGCCGTAGCCAATCGGCTTCGACGATTGTTCGTGGTTTCAGAACCAACACAGTGGACGCGAGCAACTGAGGACAAGCCCTCGGCCTATTAGTACCAGTCACCTCCACCCGTTACCGGGCTTCCAGATCTGGCCTATCAACCCAGTCGTCTACTGGGAGCCTTACCCCATCAAGTGGGTGGGAATACTCATCTCGAAGCAGGCTTCCCGCTTAGATGCTTTCAGCGGTTATCCCTCCCGAACGTAGCCAACCAGCCATGCCCTTGGCAGAACAACTGGCACACCAGAGGTTCGTCCGTCCCGGTCCTCTCGTACTAGGGACAGCCCTTCTCAATATTCCTGCGCGCACAGAGGATAGGGACCGAACTGTCTCACGACGTTCTAAACCCAGCTCGCGTACCGCTTTAATGGGCGAACAGCCCAACCCTTGGGACCGACTCCAGCCCCAGGATGCGACGAGCCGACATCGAGGTGCCAAACCATCCCGTCGATATGGACTCTTGGGGAAGATCAGCCTGTTATCCCCGGGGTACCTTTTATCCGTTGAGCGACGGCGCTTCCACAAGCCACCGCCGGATCACTAGTCCCGACTTTCGTCCCTGCTCGACCCGTCGGTCTCACAGTCAAGCTCCCTTGTGCACTTACACTCAACACCTGATTACCAACCAGGCTGAGGGAACCTTTGGGCGCCTCCGTTACTCTTTGGGAGGCAACCGCCCCAGTTAAACTACCCATCAGACACTGTCCCTGATCCGGATCACGGACCGAGGTTAGACATCCAGCACGACCAGAGTGGTATTTCAACGACGACTCCCCGACCACTGGCGTGGCCGGTTCAAAGTCTCCCACCTATCCTACACAAGCCGAACCGAACACCAATATCAAACTGTAGTAAAGGTCCCGGGGTCTTTCCGTCCTTCTGCGCGAAACGAGCATCTTTACTCGTAGTGCAATTTCACCGGGCCTATGGTTGAGACAGTCGAGAAGTCGTTACGCCATTCGTGCAGGTCGGAACTTACCCGACAAGGAATTTCGCTACCTTAGGATGGTTATAGTTACCACCGCCGTTTACTGGCGCTTAAGTTCTCAGCTTCGCCACACCGAAATGTGACTAACCGGTCCCCTTAACGTTCCAGCACCGGGCAGGCGTCAGTCCGTATACATCGCCTTACGGCTTCGCACGGACCTGTGTTTTTAGTAAACAGTCGCTTCTCGCTGGTCTCTGCGGCCACCCCCAGCTCAGGAAGCAAGTTCCCTCACCAGTGATGGCCCCCCTTCTCCCGAAGTTACGGGGGCATTTTGCCGAGTTCCTTAACCATAGTTCACCCGAACGCCTCGGTATTCTCTACCTGACCACCTGAGTCGGTTTAGGGTACGGGCCGCCATGAAACTCGCTAGAGGCTTTTCTCGACAGCATAGGATCATCCACTTCACCACAATCGGCTCGGCATCAGGTCTCAGACACATGCCAGGCGGATTTACCTACCTGACGTCCTACACCCTTACCCCGGGACAACCACCGCCCGGGCTGGACTACCTTCCTGCGTCACCCCATCACTCACCTACTAACCGCTTGGGCCGGCGGCTCCACCACTTTCCTTCCCCCGAAGGGTCCGGAACGGCTTCACGGCCTTAGCATCACGATGCTCGATGTTTGACGCTTCACAGCGGGTACCGGAATATCAACCGGTTATCCATCGACTACGCCTGTCGGCCTCGCCTTAGGTCCCGACTTACCCTGGGCAGATCAGCTTGACCCAGGAACCCTTAGTCAATCGGCGCAAACGTTTCTCACGTTTGTATCGCTACTCATGCCTGCATTCTCACTCGTGAACCGTCCACAACTACCTTCCGGTGCTGCTTCACCCGGCACACGACGCTCCCCTACCCATCCCAGAAGGCGTTGGCCCTATATTCTGGAATGACACGACTTCGGCGGTACGCTTGAGCCCCGCTACATTGTCGGCGCGGAATCACTAGACCAGTGAGCTATTACGCACTCTTTCAAGGGTGGCTGCTTCTAAGCCAACCTCCTGGTTGTCTCTGCGACTCCACATCCTTTCCCACTTAGCGTACGCTTAGGGGCCTTAGTCGATGCTCTGGGCTGTTTCCCTCTCGACCATGGAGCTTATCCCCCACAGTCTCACTGCCGCGCTCTCACTTACCGGCATTCGGAGTTTGGCTAAGGTCAGTAACCCGGTAGGGCCCATCGCCTATCCAGTGCTCTACCTCCGGCAAGAAACACACGACGCTGCACCTAAATGCATTTCGGGGAGAACCAGCTATCACGGAGTTTGATTGGCCTTTCACCCCTAACCACAGGTCATCCCCCAGGTTTTCAACCCTGGTGGGTTCGGTCCTCCACGAAGTCTTACCTCCGCTTCAACCTGCCCATGGCTAGATCACTCCGCTTCGGGTCTTGAGCGTGCTACTCAAACGCCCTGTTCGGACTCGCTTTCGCTACGGCTTCCCCACACGGGTTAACCTCGCAACACACCGCAAACTCGCAGGCTCATTCTTCAAAAGGCACGCAGTCACGAGAACCAAGCAAGCTTGATTCCGACGCTCCCACGGCTTGTAGGCACACGGTTTCAGGTACTATTTCACTCCGCTCCCGCGGTACTTTTCACCATTCCCTCACGGTACTATCCGCTATCGGTCACCAGGGAATATTTAGGCTTAACGGGTGGTCCCGCCAGATTCACACGGGATTTCTCGGGCCCCGTGCTACTTGGGTGTCTCTCAAACGAGCCGCTAATGTTTCAGCTACGGGGGTCTTACCCTCTACGCCGGACCTTTCGCATGTCCTTCGCCTACATCAACGGTTTCTGACTCGTCCTGTCGCCGGCAGACGACAGAAGAGAGATCCCACAACCCCGCATACGCAACCCCTGCCGGGTCTCACACGCATACGGTTTGGCCTCATCCGGTTTCGCTCGCCACTACTCCCGGAATCACGGTTGTTTTCTCTTCCTGCGGGTACTGAGATGTTTCACTTCCCCGCGTTCCCTCCACACTGCCTATGTGTTCAGCAGCGGGTGACAGCCCATGACGACTGCCGGGTTTCCCCATTCGGAAACCCCCGGATCAAAGCCTGGTTGACGACTCCCCGGGGACTATCGTGGCCTCCCACGTCCTTCATCGGTTCCTGGTGCCAAGGCATCCACCGTGCGCCCTTAAAAACTTGGCCACAGATGCTCGCGTCCACTGTGCAGTTCTCAAACAACGACCAACCACCCGTCACAGCCCACCGAAGCAGACTTTTACCGGGGCCGGCACTGAAGGCAGCCATATCGGCCGTACCTTCAGATACCCAACAGCGTGCCCGACACTCTCGCCGCTTCCCTCGACGTTCCACGCTCCGAAGAGCAGTACTGGAAGGAGAAGACGATCAAGTGTGCCGAATAATCAACGTTCCACCCATGAGCAACCACCGTCGAACATTTGCCGACGTAATGGCCCTGGACCACCAGACAATGCCTGGCGGCCTAGATGCTCCTTAGAAAGGAGGTGATCCAGCCGCACCTTCCGGTACGGCTACCTTGTTACGACTTCGTCCCAATCGCCAGTCCCACCTTCGACAGCTCCCTCCCACAAGGGGTTGGGCCACCGGCTTCGGGTGTTACCGACTTTCGTGACGTGACGGGCGGTGTGTACAAGGCCCGGGAACGTATTCACCGCAGCAATGCTGATCTGCGATTACTAGCAACTCCAACTTCATGGGGTCGAGTTGCAGACCCCAATCCGAACTGAGACCGACTTTTTGAGATTCGCTCCACCTCACGGTATCGCAGCTCATTGTATCGGCCATTGTAGCACGTGTGCAGCCCAAGACATAAGGGGCATGATGACTTGACGTCGTCCCCACCTTCCTCCGAGTTGACCCCGGCGGTCTCCTGTGAGTCCCCATCACCCCGAAGGGCATGCTGGCAACACAGAACAAGGGTTGCGCTCGTTGCGGGACTTAACCCAACATCTCACGACACGAGCTGACGACAGCCATGCACCACCTGTACACCGACCACAAGGGGGCGACCATCTCTGGCCGTTTCCGGTGTATGTCAAGCCTTGGTAAGGTTCTTCGCGTTGCGTCGAATTAAGCCACATGCTCCGCTGCTTGTGCGGGCCCCCGTCAATTCCTTTGAGTTTTAGCCTTGCGGCCGTACTCCCCAGGCGGGGAACTTAATGCGTTAGCTGCGGCACCGACGACGTGGAATGTCGCCAACACCTAGTTCCCACCGTTTACGGCGTGGACTACCAGGGTATCTAATCCTGTTCGCTCCCCACGCTTTCGCTCCTCAGCGTCAGTAATGGCCCAGAGATCCGCCTTCGCCACCGGTGTTCCTCCTGATATCTGCGCATTTCACCGCTACACCAGGAATTCCGATCTCCCCTACCACACTCTAGCTAGCCCGTATCGACTGCAGACTCGGGGTTAAGCCCCGAGCTTTCACAATCGACGTGACAAGCCGCCTACGAGCTCTTTACGCCCAATAATTCCGGACAACGCTTGCGCCCTACGTATTACCGCGGCTGCTGGCACGTAGTTAGCCGGCGCTTCTTCTGCAGGTACCGTCACTTTCGCTTCTTCCCTGCTGAAAGAGGTTTACAACCCGAAGGCCGTCATCCCTCACGCGGCGTCGCTGCATCAGGCTTTCGCCCATTGTGCAATATTCCCCACTGCTGCCTCCCGTAGGAGTCTGGGCCGTGTCTCAGTCCCAGTGTGGCCGGTCGCCCTCTCAGGCCGGCTACCCGTCGTCGCCTTGGTGAGCCATTACCTCACCAACAAGCTGATAGGCCGCGGGCTCATCCTTCACCGCCGGAGCTTTCAACCACAGTCCAGGAGGACCGCAGTATTATCCGGTATTAGACCCCGTTTCCAGGGCTTGTCCCAGAGTGAAGGGCAGATTGCCCACGTGTTACTCACCCGTTCGCCACTAATCCCCGCCCGAAAGCGGTTCATCGTTCGACTTGCATGTGTTAAGCACGCCGCCAGCGTTCGTCCTGAGCCAGGATCAAACTCTCCGTGAATGTTTCCCCGTGATCGGGGCAACACACACGAGAGCGGAACCAGAGGGAGGAATAATCCCTCGGTTCACAGCGTCCTCGCTGTGTTTTATTTCAAAGGAACCTCGTCCCAACCAAGCGGTTGGAGACGGGGTATCAACTAAATCTGGCGTTGATTTTTGGCACGCTGTTGAGTTCTCAAGGAACGGACGCTTCCTTCGTACTCACCCTCTCGGGCTTTCCTCCGGGCGCTTCCCTTCGGTCTTGCGTTTCCGACTCTATCAGACCGTTTCACCGGCCGATTTCCATCGGAAGTTTTCCTGCTTTTGCCTGTCGGAATTCGCTTTCGCGTTTCCCTTTCGGCGGACCCGACTTTATCAGAGATTCTGAGTCGGTTTTCCCACCCGCTCGGGGACCGGATCGGGCACGTGAGTGCGCCGGGTTCCCCTCAGGCGGAGCCGTAAACGTACTGGAGCGGGGCGCCCCGATGCAAATCGAGGCGCCCCGCTCCTCACGTGCCTCAGACCTCGACGACGACCGGCAGGATCATCGGGCGGCGGCGGTAGGTGTCCGAGACCCACTTGCCCAGCGTGCGGCGGATGAGCTGCTGCATCTGGTGGGGTTCGACGACGCCGTCCTGGGCCGACTTCTCCAGGACCTCCGTGATGCGCGGGAGCACGGCGTTGAACGCCGAGTCCTCGATGCCGGAGCCGCGGGCCTGGACCGTCGGGCCGCTGGTGATCTTCCCCGTGCTGGAGTCGATCACCGCGAAGACCGAGATGATGCCCTCGTCCCCGAGGATCTTGCGGTCCTTCAGGGCCGGCTCACCGACGTCACCGACGGACAGGCCGTCCACGTAGACGTAACCGGCCTGCACCTTGCCTACGATCTTCGCCTTGCCGCCGACGAGGTCGACGACGACGCCGTCCTCGGCGATGACGATGCGGTCGTGCGGCACGCCCGTGAGGGCGCCCAATTCGGCGTTGGCGCGCAGGTGGCGCCATTCACCGTGCACCGGCATCAGGTTCTTCGGCTTGCAGATGTTGTAGAAGTACAGGAGCTCGCCCGCCGAGGCGTGGCCCGAGACGTGGACCTTGGCATTGCCCTTGTGGACGACGTTCGCTCCCCAGCGGGTCAGGCCGTTGATCACGCGGTAGACCGCGTTCTCGTTGCCGGGGATGAGCGAGGACGCCAGGATCACCGTGTCGCCGGAGACGATGCGGATCTGGTGGTCGCGGTTGGCCATGCGCGAGAGCGCGGCCATCGGCTCGCCCTGGGAGCCCGTGCAGACGAGCACGACCTCGTCGTCGGGCAGGTCGTCGAGCGTCTTCACGTCGACGACGAGTCCGGCAGGCACCTTCAGGTAGCCGAGGTCACGGGCGATACCCATGTTGCGGACCATCGAGCGGCCGACGAACGCGACCCGGCGTCCGTACTCGTGCGCGGCGTCCAGGATCTGCTGGATGCGGTGCACATGGCTGGCGAACGAGGCGACGATGATGCGCTTGCGGGCCGAGGCGAAGACGCCGCGGATCACGTTCGAGATGTCGCGCTCGGGCGGGACGAAGCCCGGGACCTCGGCGTTCGTCGAGTCGGTGAGGAGAAGGTCGATGCCCTCCTCGCCGAGCCGCGCGAACGTCGGCAGGTCGGTCAGGCGGCGGTCCAGCGGGAGCTGGTCCATCTTGAAGTCGCCCGTGTGCACGACCATGCCGGCCGGGGTGCGGACGGCGACGGCCAGCGCGTCGGGGATCGAGTGGTTGACCGCGATGAACTCGCAGTCGAAGGGGCCGAGGCGCTCGCGCTCGCCCTCGGAGACCTCCAGCGTGTACGGCCGGATGCGGTGCTCCTGGAGCTTCGCCTCGATCAGGGCGAGGGTCAGCTTGGAGCCGATCAGCGGGATGTCCGGCTTCTCGCGCAGGAGGTAGGGGACGCCGCCGATGTGGTCCTCGTGCCCGTGCGTGAGCACGATGCCCTCGATGTCGTCGAGGCGGTCCCTGATGGACGTGAAGTCCGGCAGGATCAGGTCGATTCCGGGCTGCTCCTCCTCGGGGAAGAGCACTCCGCAGTCGACGATCAGCAGACGGCCGTCGTACTCGAAGACGGTCATGTTGCGGCCGATCTCGCCGAGGCCGCCCAGCGGGGTGACCCGCAGGCCGCCCTTGGGGAGCTTCGGCGGGGCGCCGAGTTCAGGATGCGGATGACTCAAAAGACTCTCCTCACCACACACGCCACGTACCTGTGAGGCACGTGGCGCGCGTGACGTTCGTGCTGTAGCAGTTGTCTTGGTGTTGCTTCGGTTCTGCTCTTCTTGTGTTGTTCAGTTGTGGAGCTTTGCCAAGTCTGTTGTCAGAGCTGTACCCCGCCGGCGGCAAGATCGATCTTGAGCTGGGCCGTCTCCTCGTCGGTGAGTCCGACGAGCGGCAGGCGCAGCGGTCCGGCGGGCAGGCCCTGGGCGTTCAGCGCGGCCTTCGTCGTGATGACGCCCTGGGTGCGGAACATGCCGGTGAAGACCGGGAGCAGCTTCTGGTGGATCTCTGTCGCCTTGTGTACGTCACCCGACAGGTACGCGTCGAGCATGGCGCGCAGGTCGGGGGTGACGACATGGCCGACGACCGAGACGAATCCGCAGGCGCCCACGGACAGGAGCGGCAGGTTGAGCATGTCGTCGCCGGAGTACCAGGCGAGTCCGGAGCGCGCGATGGTCCAGCTCGCGCGGCCGAGGTCGCCCTTGGCGTCCTTGTTGGCCACGATGCGCGGGTGCTCGGCGAGCCGGACGATCGTGTCCGTGTTGATCGGGACGCCGCTGCGGCCCGGGATGTCGTAGAGCATCACGGGCAGCTCGGTCGCGTCGGCGATGGCCGTGAAGTGGGCGAGCAGGCCGGCCTGCGGGGGCTTGTTGTAGTACGGCGTGACCGTGAGGAGGCCGTGGGCGCCGGCCTGCTGGGCGGCGCGGGCGAGCTCGATGCTGTGGCGGGTGTCGTTCGTGCCGACGCCGGCCACGACGTGTGCGCGGTCGCCGACCGCTTCGACCACGGCTCGTACGAGATCGGTTTTCTCCGCGTCGCTGGTGGTCGGGGACTCGCCGGTGGTGCCGTTGACGATCAGGCCGTCGTTGCCTGCGTCCACCAGGTGGGCGGCGAGCCGCTGCGCGCCGTCGAGGTCGAGTGCGCCGTCCGCCGTGAAGGGCGTGACCATGGCGGTGAGGACCCTCCCGAAGGGGGTCTGCGGAGTCGAGGTCGGAGCCATGGGTAACACGCTACTCGCTGCTCAGCACCGGGTCCCCCCTCGGGGGATGTGACAAGTCGCGACAAAGAGGGAGCCCGGCACTGCCCGCTCGGGGGTTCGGGCAGTGCCGGGTCCGTTTGATCAGGCTAGATGAACTTTACGAAAGCCCGCAATACGGACACTTCGGGCGGCGGAACCGCACATCTGTACCGTCCGTCGAAGCGTGGCGATCAAGGGACCCCCAGGTCCGGCCGCGATCTCCGGCGATCTCTGACGATCTCCGGTAAAGACGAGAGAAGTTTGGTGAATTCGGCGAAACAGGGCACCTTTCGGGGCGTTCGAGCGTCTGTGTAGATGGACACAGTCAGTTCGAACCCCTTGAGGAGAAGCACCGCCCATGTTTCGTCGGCGCGAGCCCGTACCGTTCGCCTTCGTCGCTGAAGCCGACAGGTTCCGCAGCAATGTCACCCCTCCCGCGCGCGAGCGCCCCACGGCCGGCCAGCTCGCCGGGCGCTTCCTGGTGGGGCTGACGGTCGTCGGCGGGCTCGTCGGCTCGCTGATGCTGGGCCTCCCCGCCCTGTCGCAGGACCAGGCCCCCGGGCACACGCAGACGTCGGAGGCCTCCGACGGGCGGTGACACGGTGCTCGTACGGCCCCCCTGGGGTGGAAGGCCGGGGCACGCCTAGGTAGCCTCACCGGGCACAGCCCCCATCCAGCATGGAGCGAGTGAGGACCAGTCGTGCCCCTGCCCTTCCTGACGGCCGACCGTGCTTTCGACGAGGCCGCGGACGCCGCGCTGCCGTTCGACGACCGGGACCAGTGGCGCCGCCCGTACCGTCCGGGTCCGTACCGGGTGGGCACCTCCGCCCTGCTGCTTCTGCTCGCGTCGTACGTCCTGTTCGCCGCCGTGATCATCGCGGCCGCCGGGGACGTGACCGCGGCCTCGGTCTGCGGGGCCCTGGCGGTGCTGATCATCGCCGCCGCGCTGCGTCTGCTGCGCATGGGCACCTGGGTGAGCGCGCGCGGCGTGCGGCACGTCGCCTTCTTCCGTACCCGGACGGCGTCCTGGCGGTCGATCGCCGCCGTCCGCACGGTGCAGCAGCCGGTGCGCTGGCTGGGGCTCCCCCGCACCGTCCAGGGCCAGGCCCTCGTGCTCAGCCTGCGTGACCGGCAGGGCGAGCGGACGACGCTCCTGACGAGCCACAACGGGGACTTCCTCGGCCGGACCACGGCGTTCGACCGGGCCGCCGACACCGTCGAGGTATGGGCCGAGGAGTACCGCCGCCGGCCGTGACCGGCTCCGCGGCAGAGCACGCCCCCCACAGCACCCACAGCACCCACAGCACGCGAGAGGGGCGGCACCGGATTCCGGTGCCGCCCCTCTGCGCTGCGTGCCCTCTGCGCTGCGTGCGTCACGCGTCGACGGTGCGCCCCTCCTGGAGCGCGATCGCGCGCTGCATCGCCTTGCGGGCGCGCGGGGTGTCCCGCGCGTCCTTGTAGGCGACCGCCAGGCGGAACCAGCAGCGCCAGTCCCCCGGGGTGTCCTCCGTCTCGGCCCTGCGGCGGGCGAAGACCTCGTCGGCGGAGTCCCGGTCGATCCGGCCGTACTGGTCCCGCCGCAGCTCGTCGACCGGCAGCCCGCCCTCGGCCTCGAGGAGTCCGGCCAGCCGGTTGGCCTTGTGGACGAACCGGGTGTTCGCCCACAGGAACCACACGCCGATCACCGGCAGGATCAGCACCGCGACGCCGAACGTGACGGTCAGTGCGGTGCCCTGCCGGATGAGCATGACGCCTCGATCGCCGGCCAGGACGAAGTAGACGACCAGGACGGCGGCCGTGACCGCATAGGTGATCTTCGCGCGCATCGCCGTGGGTCAGCCGTTCAGGTCGAGGAAGTGTTCCAGGCCGAAGGTGAGGCCCGGGTGCGTCACCACCTTGCGGGCGCCGAGCAGGATGCCCGGCATGAAGCTGCTGTGGTGCAGCGAGTCGTGCCGGACGGTGAGGGTCTCGCCCTCACCGCCGAGGAGCACCTCCTGGTGGGCCAGGAGGCCGCGCAGTCGCACCGAGTGGACCGGGATGCCGTCCACGTCCGCCCCGCGCGCCCCGTCGAGCGCGGTGGCCGTCGCATCGGGCTGCGGCGGGCTGCCGGCCTGCGCGCGGGCGGCGGCGATGAGCTGCGCCGTGCGCGCGGCCGTGCCCGAGGGGGCGTCGACCTTCTTCGGGTGGTGCAGCTCGATGACCTCGACGGACTCGAAGTACGGGGCGGCCGCCTCGGCGAACTTCATGGTGAGCACGGCGCCGATGGAGAAGTTCGGCGCGATCAGGACGCCGGTGGACGGGGAGTCCGCGAGCCATCCGTCGAGCTGCGCGAGGCGCTCCTCGGTCCAGCCCGTCGTGCCGACGACGCCGTGGATCCCGTGGCGCACGCAGAACTCCAGGTTCTGCATGACCGAGTCGGGTGTCGTCAGCTCGACCGCGACCTGGGCACCGGAGTCCGTCAGGGTCTCCAGCTTGTCGCCGCGGCCGAGGGCCGCGACGAGCTCCATGTCCTCGGCGGCCTCGACGGCACGGACCGCCTCGGAGCCGATGCGGCCACCGGCCCCGAGGACCGCCACGCGCAGCTTGCTCATGTTCTCCCAGTTCCTTCAGTCAGACGGGTGTTACGCGACCGCTTCGTGCAGGCGGGACGCCTGCTTGTCCTTGAGCGGACCGATGACCGACAGCGACGGGCGCTGTCCCAGGATCTCGCGCGCCACGTCGCGCACCTCGTCCGGGGTCACCGCGGCGATGCGCTCCAGCATGTCGTCGACCGACATCTGCTCGCCCCAGCACAGCTCGCTCTTGCCGATGCGGTTCATGAGCGCGCCCGTGTCCTCGAGCCCGAGGACCGTGGAGCCGGACAGCTGGCCGATGGCGCGGCTGATCTCGTCGTCGCTCAGACCGTTCTGCGCGACCTGGTCGAGCTCGTCGCGGCAGATCTTCAGGACGTCGTGCACCTGGCTCGGGCGGCAGCCCGCGTACACGCCGAACAGGCCGCAGTCGGCGAAGGCCGAGGTGTACGAGTACACGCTGTAGGCCAGACCGCGCTTCTCGCGGACCTCCTGGAAGAGGCGCGAGGACATGCCGCCGCCGAGTGCCGTGTTGAGCACGCCCATGGCCCAGCGGCGGTCGTCGGTGCGGGCGAGGCCCGGCATGCCGAGGATGACGTGGGCCTGCTCGGTCTTGCGGCCGAGGACGTCGACGCGGCCGGCGGCGCGCAGCGTCTTGTGACCGCCGCGCGGGCCGATGGGGGCCACGCTCGCGTCACCGAGGGCGCCGGCCCGGTCGAAGGCGGCGCGGACCTGGCGGACGACCTTGTTGTGGTCGACGTTGCCCGCAGCGGCGACGACGAGGTGCGTCGGGTCGTAGTGCTTCTTGTAGAAGCGGCTGATCTGGCCGCGGCTGAGCGCGTTGATCGTGTCGACGGTGCCGAGCACGGGACGACCCAGCGGGGTGTCGCCGAGCATGGTGTGCGCGAACAGGTCGTGCACACAGTCGCCCGCGTCGTCCTCGGTCATCGCGATCTCTTCGAGGATGACGCCGCGCTCCGCGTCGACGTCGGCCTCCTCGATGAGAGAGCCGGTCAGCATGTCGCAGACGACGTCTATGGCGAGCGGCAGGTCGGTGTCGAGCACGCGCGCGTAGTAGCACGTGTACTCCTTCGCCGTGAAGGCGTTCATCTCGCCGCCGACCGCGTCGATCGCGGCGGAGATGTCCAGGGCACTGCGCTTGTGCGTGCCCTTGAAGAGGAGGTGCTCCAGGTAGTGCGTCGCGCCGTTCAGGGTCGGCGTCTCGTCACGGGAGCCCACGTGGGCCCAGATGCCGAAGGTCGCCGAGCGGACGGAGGGCAGGGTCTCGGTGACGATGCGCAGGCCGCTGGGGAGCGTGGTCCTGCGGACCGTACCGATGCCGTTCTCGCCCTTGATCAGGGTTTGGGTACGGGCGACGGCCCGCGCCTCCGAGGAGGTGCGGGCCGTCGCCTTGGTGCTACGGGACGTCACTTGTCGGTGTCGTCCTTCGCGTCGTCGCCCTCTTCGCCCTCGATGACGGGGATGAGGGAGAGCTTGCCGCGGGAGTCGATCTCGGCGATCTCGACCTGGACCTTCTGGCCCACGCCGACGACGTCCTCGACGTTCTCCACGCGCTTGCCGCCGGCGAGCTTGCGGATCTGCGAGATGTGCAGCAGACCGTCCTTGCCCGGCATGAGCGACACGAACGCGCCGAAGGTCGTCGTCTTCACGACGGTGCCCAGGTAGCGCTCGCCGACCTCCGGCATGGTCGGGTTGGCGATGCCGTTGATCGTGGCGCGGGCGGCCTCGGCCTGCGAGCCCTGGGCGGCACCGATGTAGATGGTGCCGTCGTCCTCGATCGTGATGTCGGCGCCGGTGTCCTCCTGGATCTGGTTGATCATCTTGCCCTTGGGGCCGATGACCTCACCGATCTTGTCGACCGGGATCTTGACCGTGATGATCCGCGGAGCGTTGGGGGACATCTCGTCCGGGACGTCGATCGCTTCCATCATCACGTCGAGGATGTGGAGGCGGGCGTCCTTGGCCTGCTTGAGGGCGGCGGCCAGGACGGAGGCCGGGATGCCGTCGAGCTTCGTGTCCAGCTGGAGCGCGGTCACGAAGTCCTTGGTGCCGGCGACCTTGAAGTCCATGTCACCGAAGGCGTCCTCCGCACCGAGGATGTCGGTGAGGGTGACGTAGTGCGTCTCGCCGTCGATCTCCTGGGAGATCAGACCCATGGCGATACCGGCGACGGGGGCCTTGAGGGGCACACCGGCGTTCAGCATCGACATGGTGGAGGCGCAGACGGAGCCCATCGACGTCGAGCCGTTGGAGCCGAGGGCCTCGGACACCTGACGGATCGCGTAGGGGAACTCCTCGCGCGTCGGGAGCACCGGCACGAGGGCGCGCTCGGCGAGGGCGCCGTGGCCGATCTCGCGGCGCTTCGGGGAGCCGACGCGGCCGGTCTCGCCGACCGAGTACGGCGGGAAGTTGTAGTTGTGCATGTAGCGCTTGCGGGTCACCGGGGAGAGGGTGTCCAGCTGCTGCTCCATGCGGAGCATGTTGAGCGTGGTGACGCCCAGGATCTGGGTCTCGCCGCGCTCGAACAGGGCGGAGCCGTGCACACGCGGGATGGCCTCGACCTCGGCGGCCAGGGTGCGGATGTCGGTGACACCGCGGCCGTCGATGCGCTTCTTCTCCTTGATGACGCGCTCGCGCACCAGGGACTTGGTCAGCGCGCGGTACGCGGCGGAGATCTCCTTCTCGCGGCCCTCGAACTCCGGGAGGAGCTTCTCGGCGGCCAGACCCTTGACGCGGTCCAGCTCGGCCTCGCGCTCCTGCTTGCCGGCGATGGTGAGCGCGGCGGAGAGCTCGGGCTTCACGGCGGCGGTCAGGGCCTCGAGCACGTCGTCCTGGAAGTCCAGGAAGATCGGGAACTCGGCGGTCGGCTTCGCGGCCTTGGCGGCGAGGTCGGCCTGGGCCTTGCACAGCACCTTGATGAAGGGCTTGGCGGCCTCGAGACCGGCGGCGACGACCTCCTCGGTCGGCGACTCGGCGCCGCCCTTGACCAGCTGGATCGTCTTGTCGGTGGCCTCGGCCTCGACCATCATGATCGCGACGTCGCCGTCCTCGAGGACGCGACCGGCGACCACCATGTCGAAGACGGCGTCCTCGAGCTCGGTGTGCGTCGGGAACGCGACCCACTGGCCGTTGATCAGCGCGACGCGGACGCCGCCGACCGGGCCGGAGAAGGGCAGACCGGCCAGCTGGGTGGACGCGGACGCGGCGTTGATCGCGACGACGTCGTACAGGTGGTCGGGGTTGAGCGCCATGATCGTCGCGACGACCTGGATCTCGTTGCGCAGGCCCTTCTTGAAGGACGGGCGCAGCGGGCGGTCGATGAGGCGGCAGGTGAGGACGGCGTCCTCGGAGGGCCGGCCCTCGCGGCGGAAGAAGCTGCCGGGGATCTTGCCGGCGGCGTACATCCGCTCCTCGACGTCCACCGTGAGGGGGAAGAAGTCGAGCTGGTCCTTGGGGTTCTTCGAGGCCGAGGTGGCCGAGAGGACCATCGTGTCGTCGTCGAGGTAGGCGACGGCGGAGCCGGCGGCCTGGCGGGCCAGACGGCCCGTCTCGAAGCGGATGGTGCGGGTGCCGAAGGAGCCGTTGTCGATGACGGCCTCGGCGTAGTGGGTCTCGTTCTCCACTAGCGATATCTCCGTTGCTTTCGTCTGTATTCGTCTTTTGTCCCGCTCTGCCCGTGTGGCAGGGGGACGAACGGAGCAGCGCGCCTTGGTTGCGGGCCGGTCTTCGATCGAAGCACCCGGGGATCCTCTTGCGTCTCCGGGGGCCACTACCGAGGACCGGCGGCGGCGAGGGCTGCGCTGCTCCTCGTCTCGAGCACGCGTCCCGCGTACTCGTACGTCACCAGACTACAAAGCCTGTGTGACAGTGCGCACGTACAGCAAAGGAGCGGTCCCCATTCCCGGGAACCGCTCCCCTTGCGGCGTCTTAGCGGGCGCCGGCCGCACCGCGGCGGATGCCGAGGCGCTCGACCAGGACACGGAAGCGCGCGATGTCCTTCTTGGCCAGGTACTGCAGGAGGCGGCGACGCTGGCCGACCAGGATCAGCAGACCACGACGGCTGTGGTGGTCGTGCTTGTGCGTCTTGAGGTGCTCGGTCAGGTCCGAGATGCGGCGGGACAGCATGGCGACCTGGACCTCGGGGGAGCCGGTGTCGCCCTCCTTCTGGCCGAACTCGGCGATGATCTGCTTCTTCGTGGCGGAATCGAGAGACACGCGTACTCCTCGTGGGATGTCAGCCGCCGAGTGCCCCTGGTCTGCATCTCAGGGGAGCTTCCGTGACTCGGGAGGCGGGGCTCGCCGGTCGCTGCTCCCGACTGCATGCCGGGGGCGCGTACACGAGCGGCCGTCACACAGCGTACCAGCCGCCGGCCGCGCCCCTGACCGACGCCCGTTCCAGCTGGTCTTCTAGCTGGTCATGGCCCGCGCCGACGCGTACACGTCGAAGACGGCGAGGGCCAGCGGGATCAGCGTGAGCAGCACGAACGTCTCGCCGATCTCCAGGAAGCGGCCCCAGAAGGGGGTGACACCGCGACGCGGAGTGATGAGACCGATGGCCGTCACGAGGGCGGTGGCCGCGCCGATCGCCGCGATGATCCACACGCTGCGGATGTCGAGGGCCGTGGTGTCCTGCTTGAACAGCGCGTCGCGCACGTAGTCGACCGGCGGGTGCAGCGCGAGGCCGAGCCCCAGGAAGACCAGCGCGGCCAGACCGGCGGCGAGCGTGGCGCCGACCTGTGCGGTGTAGCGGAACAGGTGGGCGCGCATCAGCATGGCGACGCCGGTGGCGAGGGCGAGCAGCTGCCCCCACACGTTGCTGGAGAAGCCGAGGACGATCGACGCGCCCACGGAGACGAGGGCGCAGCCGCCGACGAGACCGACGAGGAGCTCGTGCCCCCGGCGGGCCTGCGCGGCGACGCGCTCGGCGTCGACGGCCTCGTGCGCGTCGGCCGGGTCGGCGCTGGTCTCGTAGCTGGCGCGGCCGGGGTTCGGCGGTTCGAAGCCGATGGGCAGCCGGGCGAAGCGCATGGACAGGCCGGGCAGGAACGCCAGGGCGCTCACCGCGAGCGGCGCGCACACGGCGGCCGTCTCGATGGGCTTCAGGTCCGTGAGGATCGCGATGAAGGTCGTGAGGAGTCCGATCAGCGAGGCGAAGACGAACGCCACGAAGGGACCGTCGCCGCCGGGCGAGACCAGGGTGAGCACCACGGAGGCGACCAGGACCGCCGCGCAGGCGAGCAGGAACTGGAGGCGTCCGATGCCCTGCCCGTCGGAGAGGGCGAGCAGGCCGGAGCCCGCCACCGCCATGTTCGGCAGGGCGCCGAGACCGAGGGCGACGGCCGAGCCGCGGTCGTCGTAGACCCGGGCGCGCACGCAGGCCAGGGTGATCAGCAGGACGCCGACGACGGCGGCGAGGACTCCCTGGAGGCTGTTCATGTCGTGGCGGAGCTCGGAGTTCCAGGCCACGAACGCCATGAGGGCGGGCAGGACGCCGCCGGCCACGAGGCCCGCCGCGCGCGTGAGGTCGCCGCTCCACAGGGTGCGGTCCTTGGTCACGGCGGAGGCGACGGCCTCGGAGACGTCGTCGTAGACGGCGGGCGGCAGCGACTCGGAGAAGGGGCGCAGGGTGAGCAGCTCACCGTCCAGGATGCGCTGCGCCGCGAACGAGCGGGCGCTGTCGAGGACCGTGCCGTCGCGGCGCACGAGGTGGTAGCCCACCGGGGCGCCCTCGGCCGGGCTCTGCTGGGAGAGCCGCAGGATCTCGGGGTTCAGGTCGGCGACCGGCACGTCGTCGGGGAGGGCCACGTCGATCCGGCTGTCGGGCGCCACGATCGTGACGCGGCAGAAGCCGAGGCCCGTACCCGCCGACGCGGGAGCTCCGGTACCCGGTCCGCCGGCCCGGCCGGCCGGCGCGGAGGCCGTCATGCTCACCTGCTGTTCCCCCTTGTTCGCGAAGGCGTGCTGTAAAGATCCTGTGTACGTCGCGCTGCGGGCGGCGCGGGGCCGGTCAGCCGGGCCGTTTCGCACGGGCCCGGGGAACCACTCGTTCCGAACCGTGCCGAATGCCCCGTTTTCCTGGCCCTCTTCACCCCTGCTCACGCGTACCTCCGGCACCCTACCGCCCGCCGTTGTCGGTGGTTGTCAGTAGGATCGCGAACCGCGATCGACGTCCGCCTGACACGGGGCGGCGGACGGAAACGCTCGGTCCGGCAAGGGAATTGGTGCAGAGTGAGCCACATCGTCGTCAAGCGCCCACCTCGGGCACTGCCGTCCGAGGTGCCCACGGAAGAGGTGGTGCTGCAGCCTCCGCCGGAGCTTCCGCGGGGGCAGCAGGAAGGCGCCCTGATGCAGATCCTGCCCATGCTCGGCATGGGCGGTTCGGTGGTGTTCTTCTTCAACCCGTCGTCCCCGCCCTTCATGCGGATCATGGGCATGGTGATGGTGGCGTCCACCATCTCGATGGGCATCGCGATGCTGGTCCGCTACCGCAGGGGCAACCAGGGACAGATGGCGGACATGCGCCGCGACTACCTGCGCTACCTGGCGCAGACGCGGCGCGAGGCGCTGGGTACGGCGAAGAAGCAGCGCGACGCCCAGTACTACCTGCACCCTTCGCCGGAGCAACTGTGGGCGCTGGTCGCCGAGGGCAGTCGCGTCTGGGAGCGCCGCACCGGTGACGAGGACTTCGGGCAGGTGCGGGTCGGGCTCGGCGCGCAGGGCCTGGCCACTCCCCTGGTGCCCCCGCAGACCGCCCCGGTCGACGAGCTGGAGCCGCTGACCGCCGGCGCCATGCAGCGCTTCCTGGCGACCCACAGCGCGCTCGAGAACCTGCCGATGGCGGTCTCGCTGCGTGCCTTCTACCACGTGTCCGTGAGCGGCGAGCCGGCCACCGTGCGCGGCACCGCGCGCGCGGTGGCCGCCTCCCTCGCCTCGCTGCACTCCCCGGAGGACCTCGTCGTGGCGGTCGCCGCGGGGCGCGAGACGGTCGGCGAGTGGGAGTGGGCCAAGTGGCTGCCGCACTCCCAGGTGCCCGGCCAGTCGGACGGTGCGGGCAGTCGCCGCCTCATCACGACGAACCCGGTGGAGCTGGAGGACCTGCTCGCCCCGCGCCTGGAGGGCCGCCCGCGCTTCCACCCCGGTGGCGCCCCGGTCCCCGAGCAGCCGCACCTCGTCGTCGTCCTGGACGGCGTCTCGCTGCCGCCCACCTCGATCCTGGCGAGCCCCGAGGGTCTCCAGGGCGTCACGGTCCTCGAGGTCGTCCCCGGTGATCTGCACGCCGGGCGCGGCGACCTGTCGATCGTCGTCCACCCCAAGATGCTGCGCCTGGAGTCGGCGCACGGCATGGTCTACGAGGGCACCCCGGACGTGCTCTCGTACGCGGGCGCGGAGGCGCTCGCCCGCCAGCTCGCCCCGCTGCGCATGGCGTCGGGCGGCGACAGCGACGACGAGCCACTGCTGGCCAACCTCGAGTTCACCGACCTGATGAACCTGGGCGACGCCGCGACCGTCGACACCAAGCGCACCTGGCGCCCCCGCTCGCAGGCCGAGCGGCTGCGCGTGCCGATCGGTGTCGGCGACGACGGCCGCCCCGTCATGCTCGACCTCAAGGAGGCGGCGCAGGAGGGTATGGGCCCGCACGGTCTGTGTGTCGGTGCCACCGGTTCCGGCAAGTCCGAGCTGCTGCGCACCCTGGTGCTCGGTCTCGCGGTGACGCACTCCTCCGAGACGCTGAACTTCGTCCTCGCGGACTTCAAGGGTGGTGCCACGTTCGCCGGCATGGCGCAGATGCCGCACGTCGCGGCCGTGATCACCAACCTGGCGGACGACCTGACGCTCGTCGACCGCATGGGCGACTCCATCCGCGGTGAGCTCAACCGCCGCCAGGAGATGCTCCGCGACGCGGGCAACTACGCGAACATCCACGACTACGAGAAGGCGCGCGTGGCCGGTGCGCCGCTCCAGCCGATCCCGTCGCTCGTCCTGGTGATCGACGAGTTCTCCGAGCTGCTGACCGCGAAGCCCGACTTCATCGAGATGTTCGTGCAGATCGGCCGCATCGGCCGTTCGCTGGGCGTGCACCTGCTGCTCGCCTCGCAGCGCCTGGAGGAGGGCCGGCTGCGCGGCCTGGAGACGTACCTCTCGTACCGCATCGGTCTGCGGACGTTCTCCGCGGCCGAGTCCCGGGCCGCCCTCGGTGTCCCGGACGCCTACGAGCTGCCGAACGTGCCGGGTTCCGGCTTCCTCAAGTTCGGCACCGACGAGATGGTGCGCTTCAAGGCGGCGTACGTCTCCGGCGTGTACCGCACCGGGCCTGCGCAGGTCGCGACGCCGGGCGGCCCGCTGCCGGTGGACCGGCGCCCGGCGCTGTTCACCGCGGCCGAGGTTCCCGTGCAGTACATGCCGGTGCCGCAGCAGCGCGAGGGCGAGCAGGAGACGCCGCGCGACGACAAGGACGACGCGCTCGCCGACACCGTGCTCGACGTGATCGTGCGCCGGCTCGAGGCGCAGGGCCCGGCGGCCCACCAGGTGTGGCTGCCGCCGCTGGACAGCCCGCCGTCCCTGGACTCGCTGCTGCCCGGCCTGGCGCCCGTCCAGGGGCGTGGCCTCACCCAGCCCGGGTACGAGGGCGCGGGGCGTCTGGTCATCCCCGTCGGTCTCGTCGACAAGCCGTACGAGCAGCGACGTGACCCGCTGTGGGTGGACTTCGGCGGCGCCGCCGGTCACATGCAGATCCTCGGTGGCCCGCAGTCCGGCAAGTCGACGCTGCTGCGCTCCATCGTGGCGTCGTTCGCCCTGACGCACACGCCGCAGGAAGTCCAGTTCTACGGGCTCGACTTCGGTGGTGGCGGTCTCGCCGCCGTCGAGGGGCTGCCGCACGTGGGCGGCGTGGCGTCCCGTCTCGACCCCGAGAAGGTGCGCCGTACGGCGGCCGAGGTCTACGGGGTGCTGACGCGCCGCGAGGAGTACTTCCGCACGGCGGGCATCGCGTCGATCGCCGACTTCCGCGCACGCCGCGCGCGGGGCGACATCTCGATGACCGACCAGCCGTGGGGCGACGTGTTCCTGCTGATCGACGGCTGGGGCAACTTCCGCTCGGACTACGAGGGTCTCGAGTCGATCGTCCTGGACATCGCCGCGCGCGGTCTGGGGTACGGCATCCACGTGGTCCTGACGGCGTCGCGGTCCATGGAGGTCCGGGCGAACATGAAGGACCACCTCATGAACCGCCTGGAGCTGCGGCTCGGCGACACGATGGACTCCGAGTTCGACCGCAAGGTCGCGGCCAACGTGCCGACGGGTGTGCCCGGTCGTGGCCAGACCCCGCAGAAGCAGCACTTCATGGCGGCGGTCCCGCGCATCGACGGCCTGTCCTCGGACACGGACCTGGCGGAGGCGACGAGCGCGCTGTCCGCCGAGGTGTCGCGGCACTGGACGCAGCCGGGCGCGCCCGCGGTGCGGCTGCTGCCGCGCGAGTTCGCGGCGCGCCAGCTGCCGCCGGGCGACCGCTTCCCGGAGCGCGGTGTCGCGTTCGCGCTGGACGAGGACAACCTCGAGCCGGTGTTCGTGGACTTCGAGCAGGACCCGTTCTTCCTGGTCTTCGGCGAGAGCGAGTCCGGCAAGTCCAACCTGCTGAAGCTGATCATCCGTCAGCTCACCCAGCGCTACAGCGGCGACGTCTGCAAGCTGTTCGTGGTCGACAACCGCCGCTCGCTGCTCGACGTCACGCCGCAGTCGCACCTGGCCGAGTACATCCCGATGTCGAACCAGATGCAGCACCACATGGACGCGCTGGCCGACCTGATGCAGCGCCGCACGCCGACCGCGGACGTGACGGCGCAGCAGCTGCGCGACCGCAGCTGGTGGCGCGGACCGACCGTCTATGTCGTGATCGACGACTACGACCTGGTGTCGACGTCCAGTGGCAACCCGCTGGCGGGTCTGACCGAACTGCTGCCGTTCGCGCGCGACGTGGGCGTCCGCTTCATCATCGCCCGCTCGACGGCGGGCGCGGGCCGCGCCGGGTACGAGGGCTTCATGCAGCGCATCAAGGAGCTCGGCGCACAGGGCGTGCTCCTGGCCGGTGACCCGGCCGAGGGCGACCTGCTCGGCGGCCTGCGACCGCGCCCGATGCCCGCCGGCCGTGGCGTCTTCGTCTCACGCAAGCGGGGCAAGCCGTTGATCCAGGTCGGTCTGGAGGACTGACGGCTCCTCGCACGCCCGTCGGCTCATCAGCTCCATCAGCTCCTTAGCACGTGACACGGAGGGGCCGTGGGAAGATCCCGTGGATCTCCCCACGGCCCCTTGTCGTGCCGCCGCCCCACGTAGTCTTGTCACCGCAGGAGTTGGCGCGTCGGGAAGGGGCCGTTCACCATGGCGGAGGCAGAGGACCAGCGGACCGCGGAGGGCTCACGGCAGCCGGAGTCCCCGGAGGAGACGAAGGCCCGCAAGGAGCGCGAGAGGGACGAGCTCTACGCGCTCGACATCTCCGGCGTCCAGTGGCACGGCGCGCCCGGCACCGAGCAGGACGAGGAGCGCGTGGAGATCGCGCAGCTCCCGGGGGGCGCGGTGGCCATGCGGTCGTCGCTCGACCCGGAGACGGTGCTGCGGTACACGGAGGCGGAATGGACCGCGTTCGTCCTGGGGGCGCGGGACA
>NZ_WWIA01000943.1 GCF_009870065.1 Streptomyces sp. SID5785
GCCCTTGGGGCGGCCGGTGGTGCCGGAGGTGTAGAGGATCGTCGCGTCCTGCTCCGGGTGGACCTCGATGTCCGGGGGCCCGAGGTGCGGGTCACCGGGCGGCAGGTCCGCGTACCGCTCGACCCGCTCCCCCGCGACCGGGCGCCCCTCCTCGTGGCAGACGAGCGTCCACGGCCGCTCGCGCGCCGCGGCGAGCCACGGCGCGATCCGCTCGTAGCCCTCGCCGTCGACGACGAGGACGCCCGGGCGGCAGTCGTCGAGGGCGTACGCGCACTCGTCCGCCGTCCACCACGTGTTCAGTGGGACGGCGACGAGACCGGCCAACTGCGCGGCCCAGAAGGCGATCTGCCACTCCGGGTGGTTGCGCAGCGCGACGACGGCCCGGTCGCCCGGCCGCAGACCGTAGCCGTCGACCGGGTCGAGGAAGCGGCGGGCGAGCGCCGACGCGGCGGCGAAGAACTCGCCGTACGTCAGCCGCCCGTCCTGCGTGATCAGGAACGGGGTGTCGCCGTACGCCCAGGTCGTCTCGGCGAACTCCCGCAGGGTGCGCGGTCCTTCGGCGTACGCGAGACGTCCGTCCGCGCCGCGCTCGACGGCGAAGGGGGCGCCCGGAGCGGTGAGCAGCGCGTCCAGGGAATCCATCACCGGACGGTACGGCCGCGCCCCCGGCGCACGTCAAGACATGTGCGCGCGCCACCCGTGCGCACCGCCCCGCAGTGCCGGGCCGCAGCGCGCCGCGACGACCGCCGACCCGACGGCGACCGCGGCGCAGGCGGCGAGAGTGAGCGTGAGCGCGGCCCAGGGGACGGCCGGTGGGGCCGGGACGCCGAGCCGGGCCAGGGCGAGGCCCATGCCCAGCAGGTTCGCGCCGGTGACCAGCAGCCCGAGCAGACCGCCCGCGACGGCGACCGCGAGCGCCTCCCACGCGACGACGCGCAGCACCTGCGCGCGGGTCGCGCCCGCGAGGCGCAGGACCGCGAGGTCGCGGACCCGGTCGGCGGTGGCGGTCACCGTCGTGCTCGCGATCGAGAGGCCGGTGTAGAGCAGCGCGATGCCGAGGACGAGGAACAGGCCGAGGCGGGTGGTGCGGCTGGTGCCGGGCGCCGTCGCCGCCAGCCACCGCTCGCGCGTCTCGACCCGTGCGCCGGAGCCGTCCACGGCGGCCCGCAGCCCGGCCGCGACGGCCGCCCGCGAGGCGCCGGGCGCGACCGTGACGTCGGCCCGGTCCACGGGGGCGCCTGCGCCGTTGCGCGGGGTGACGTACGCGTCGTTGTCCCCGGTGCCGGTGCGCAGGACCGCGGCGATGCGCAGGGTGACCCGGGTGCCGTCGCCGCGCCGGAGGGTGACCTGCTGCCCGACCCGGTGGCGCTGCCACTCCTCGGTGACGACGACCGAGCGGTCGTCGAGTCCGGCGAGCCGGCCGGCCGCGACCGGCGGCCGGGCGGTGCGGGCGAGCGCCCCCGGCTCGACGGCGCGGGCGGCGGTGGCGACGAGCGCGGACCCGCCGTCCTCCGGCACGTACAGCGTCGTCGCCGCGGACGCCGACACCGTCGCGCCCGGCACC
>NZ_WWIA01000101.1 GCF_009870065.1 Streptomyces sp. SID5785
GGCCCGCCGGGCGCTCGCCGCGGGGACGGCCCCCGCCGCCTGCCCGACCGGACCCGTGCACACGGCGCTGCTCCGGCTCGTCGCCGACATCGAGGCGGGCACCCCGCGCCGTGTCGCCGACGAGCCCGACCCGCTGTTCCTGCCCCGCCCCGCGGCGACGGCACCGCACGGCACGCTCCCCGCCGACACGGCGTCCCACCACACCTGACGCCACGCCCGGCCGCCGCTCCCCCACTGCTCCTCCGCCCGCCGATCCGCCGCTCCTTCTCGATTCAGGGATACGCCACC
>NZ_WWIA01000944.1 GCF_009870065.1 Streptomyces sp. SID5785
GCCGTCCGGGCGCGGCCCGCGGCGAAGTGGGCGTGGACCTCCATGCTTCCGGGGAACGGGTGGACCGAGGTGTCGGTCTTCTCCGGGCTCAGCGCGCCCGTCCTGGTCCAGCGCCGCACCAGTGCCTCGCTGATGGTCCTGGCCCGCTCCGCGTCGTCGACGAGTCCGAACCAGAGGGCGAGCGCGTTGGCGTCCTGCGGGTAGAGCGTCGACGCGGGCTTGTCGCGGTACAGGCCCTTGGCGGCGTCCCAGTAGCCCGCGTCCTCGACCGCCGCCTTCAGGGCCGTGGCCTTCTCGGTGCATGCGGCGGCGGTGGCACGGTCGTCGAGGGCTGTGGCCAGTCCCGCGCAGGCGAGAAGCGCGCGGTACATGATCGCGTTCGCCTCGAGGTTCTTGCCGTCGCTGTCCCGGCGGGCCCAGTCGCTGGAGGCCGTGACGTTCAGGAGGCCGTCGTCGTCGATCTTGGCGGTGATGTGGTCGAGGGCGCGCCTGAACCCGCCGGAGATCTTCCTGGCCCACGTCAGGTCGCCGCTGAACTCTACGTACTCGGCGGTGCCGATGAGCGTCCACAGGTGGTACGCGTCGGAATTGCCGATGAAGTTGACGGCGGGTCCCGCGTACGGCAGCGCCCCGCTCTCCGCCTGGTGGTTGTACAGCGTCTGGAGCGAGTTGCGCATGGTCACGGTGTCGCCGAGCGAGACGTAGTCCGTGAGTCCCGAGATGCCGAGGTCGCCGGGCCAGACCGTGCGGTCCCGCTTCGCACCGTCGACCAGGACGGTGTCGCCGAGCTCGCCGATCCGGGCGCTGTTGTCCCAGCCGAGCTCCGGCGGTCCCCACACCCGGCCCTGGTGCGTCGCGACGATGTTGGTCTGCACCGTGTAGGCGCCCGCGTACCAGATGCGAGTGAGCAGGTCGTCGTCGCAGGAGAAGTAGTTGGGGTAGGCGCGCAGGTCCGCCGTGTTCGGCGCGAAGGCGAGGTCGACACTGACGCCCGTGATCTCGACCGTCCCGTCGCCCTGGTTCACCAGCGTGAGATAGCGGAATCCGCCGCGCAGTTGGGACGCGGGGTTCTGCGTGGCGCCGGTGCCCCCGGTCGGGTTCGACGTCGCGGTGTCGATGCGCCCGCCGGGCAACGCCGTGTAGGTGACCGGGGGTTCGTCGTTCGTCCCGCCGTTGGACCCGTCGCTCGAGGTCGTGCTGATGTACGTGGACAGCTCGCTGTACGTGAGGCCGAGGGCCTGGCCGGGGTCCGTGCCGGGCCCGAGGGTGATCGTGACGTGGCCTCCCACCTCCAGGCCGAAGTCGAGTGTCACAGACGCGCCCTTGCCTCGCAGTCGCGTCGCGGTGGCGCCGTGCTTCCCGGCCGCCAGAGTCTTGGCGCCGTCGACCGATCCGGTGGTTCTCCGCACGGCGGAGGGTCGCACCGTGCGATCGGCCGGCGAGAGCTTGAACCGGTCCCAGGTGCCTCGGGGCGCGGCGGCCGACGACGGCGACTGCGCGGCGCTCGCCCCCGCCGCGGGAGCCCCCGCGGCTTCGGCCGCCCGG
>NZ_WWIA01000945.1 GCF_009870065.1 Streptomyces sp. SID5785
CCCCCCGCTCCCCGCCCTCGCCGGGGCCGCCGCCCTGTGCCTGCTGTGCGGCGCCGCCCTCGTCACGGCCCTGCGCAGCCGCCGCTGAACCCGTCCCGCGCGCGCCCCTGTTCACCCGCGTCCACGTCCACGTCCGGCCCGGCGTGCGCCACCGGCTGACCGAACGACCGGGCCCACGGCCGGTACGGCGCGGGCGGCAACGGGGTTCGAGGCGGTCGACGGGGGTCAAGATCAGCCGGGCCTGATTAGGGTGAGGGGCGTCGGCACAGCGTCGTTCCGGCGACCCGTACAGCTCATTTGTCTCAACGCGGACCGCAGGAGTGCACCCCATGGCAGAGCGCAAGCCCATCGAATCGTGGCTCACCGACATGGACGGGGTGCTCATCCACGAAGGCGTCCCGATCGCGGGCGCCGACGCCTTCATCAAGAAGCTGCGCGACTCCGGCAAGCCCTTCCTGGTCCTGACGAACAACTCGATCTACACCGCCCGCGACCTCCAGGCCCGCCTCACCCGCATGGGCCTCGAGGTCCCGGTCGGCAACATCTGGACCTCCGCGCTCGCCACCGCCAAGTTCCTGGACGCCCAGCGCCCCGGCGGCACCGCCTACGTCATCGGCGAGGCCGGCCTCACCACGGCCCTGCACGACATCGGCTACGTCCTCACCGACCACGCCCCCGACTACGTCGTCCTCGGCGAGACACGCACCTACAGCTTCGAGGCGATGACCAAGGCGGTCCGGCTCATCAACGGCGGTGCGCGCTTCATCTGCACCAACCCGGACGAGACCGGCCCCTCCACCGAGGGCCCGCTGCCCGCCACCGGCGCCGTCGCCGCGCTCATCACCAAGGCCACCGGCAAGCAGCCCTACTTCGCGGGCAAGCCCAACCCGCTGATGATGCGCACGGGGCTGAACGCGATCGGTGCGCACTCCGAGACCGCCGCCATGATCGGTGACCGGATGGACACCGACGTGCTGGCCGGCCTGGAGGCCGGGATGCAGACCTTCCTCGTGCGGACGGGTCTGACCAGCGACGCCGACATCGCGAAGTACCCGTTCACGCCGTCCCACGTCGTCGACTCCATCGCGGACCTCGTCGACCTCGTCTGACCCGGACCGCCCCGTCCGCCCCGGGGCTGCCCCGGACCGCCCCGTCCGCCCCGGACCGCCCCGGCCGACACGGCTGACCTGCGGCGGTCCGGTCCCGAGATGCGGAATCGCCCGCCGCGCGTGAACCTGCCAGTATCAGGAGGTTCACGATGCGTAGAGGTCTGCTTGCTCTCCGTGCCGTCACGGTGGCCGCGGCACTGGTGACGGTCCCGGTCGCCGCGGCCCACGGCGCCGGGGACGGCGGATCGGTCACCGTCGGGCCCGACTCCCCGGCACCCGGCGCCGAGATCGAGCTCACCGTCGCCGGATGCGCGGGGACGACGGGCCGCGCCGTGTCCGAGGCCTTCGTGGCCGACGCCGAGCTCGCCCCCGCGGCGGACGGCACCGGACTCGCCGCCGAGGCCCGCGTCGCCTCCACCGCGACGCCCGGCGAACACGGCATCACCGTCACCTGCGACGGCACCGAGGCCAAGGTCAAGGGCACCCTGCGGGTCCTGGCGCGCGGCGCGTCCCCCACCCCGAGCCCGACCGCGGCCGTGCACGCCGGCGGCGGGGGCGCCGCGGGCCGGCTCGCC
>NZ_WWIA01000946.1 GCF_009870065.1 Streptomyces sp. SID5785
CCCCGCCAGGGGCGCGGGGAACTGCGCGACCAACCACCACGACGCAGCACCCGGCAACGAAGCCGAACCCCAACGGCGGGAGCCGAGGCGCGGCCCCGTCCCACACTCCCCCGGCAACGCCGCGCAGCGCAGAGTCAGCCCAGCCACCCCGGCCGCACCAGGCCCGACTCGTAGGCCAGTACGACGAGCTGGGCCCGGTCCCGCGCCCCGAGCTTCACCATCGCCCGGCTCACATGCGTCTTCGCGGTGAGCGGACTGACGACGAGCCGCCGCGCGATCTCCTCGTTGGACAGCCCGATCCCGACGAGCGCCATCACCTCCCGCTCCCGCTCCGTGAGCCCGCCCAGCGCCCCCGCCGCGGCGGGCTCCTTCGACCGGGCGGCGAACTCGGCGATGAGCCGCCGCGTCACCCCGGGCGACAACAGCGCGTCCCCGTGGACCACGGCCCGTACCGCACGCAGCAGTTCGTCCGGCTCGGTGTCCTTGACGAGGAACCCCGAGGCCCCGGCGCGGATCGCCTCGAAGACGTACTCGTCGAGCTCGAACGTGGTCAGCATGACGACCCGTACCGCGGACAGCTCGGGCTGCTCCCCGATGCGCCGGGTCGCGGCCAGCCCGTCGAGCAGCGGCATCCGGATGTCCATGAGTACGACGTCGGGCCGCAGCTCACGCACCATCCGCACCGCCTCCTCCCCGTCGGCGGCCTCGCCGGCCACCTCGATGTCGGGCTGGGCGTCGAGCAGCGCCCGGAATCCGGCGCGGACCAGGGACTGGTCGTCGGCGAGCAGGACACGGATCAACGGGGCTCCTCCGATGACGGGGCGGACGGCGACGACGGTGCGGACGATGACGGCGGCGACGACGCGGCCGGGGGTGTGCGCGGGAGGCCGGCGACGACCCGGAACCCGCCGTCGGGGCGCGGGCCCGCCTCGATCGTGCCACCGAGCGCGGCCGCCCGCTCCCGCATTCCGGCGAGTCCGTTCCCGCTGCCGCCCGCCTCGGCGTGACTGGCGGGGCCGTCGTCGTCGACCGTGAGCGTGACGGTGTCGGCGTCGTGCCGCACGCGGACGCGGGCCCGCCGGGACCCGGAGTGCCGTACGACGTTGGTGAGGGCCTCCTGCACGATGCGGAAGGCGGCGAGGT
>NZ_WWIA01000947.1 GCF_009870065.1 Streptomyces sp. SID5785
GGTGCGGTAGTCGGCGTACGGGTCGCCGCCGCCGTAGGGGCTGGCGTCACCGGTGAAGGACGGTATGGCGGAGTCTGCGGGCATCGTCACTTGCTCCTCTCGAGCAGCGTGCCCCGCGGGGCGGTGAACTCGCCGTCCGCGACGATGCGTTCGCCGCGCAGCCAGGTGGAGCGGACCACGCCGTGCAGCGTCTTGCCGGCGTAGGCGGTGACGCGGTTGCGGTGCTGGAGCTCGGCCGGGTCGACGGTGAACGTCTCCTCGGGGGCGAGGACGGCGAAGTCGGCGTCGTGGCCGACGGCGATGGCGCCCTTGCGGTCGTCCAGGCCGACGAGCGCGGAGGTGCGCTCGGACATCCAGCGGACGACGTCCTCGAGGGAGTGGCCGCGCTTCCTCGCCTCGGTCCAGATGGCGGAGAGGCTCAGCTGGAGGCCGGAGATGCCGCCCCACGCGGTGGCGAAGTCGTCGGTCTTGAGGTCGGCGGTGGAGGGCGAGTGGTCCGTGACGACGCAGTCGATGGTGCCGTCGGCGAGCGCCTGCCACAGCAGGTCCTGGTTGGCGGCCTCGCGGATGGGCGGGCAGCACTTGAACTCGCTGGCGCCGTCCGGGACTTCCTCGGCGGTGAGCGTGAGGTAGTGCGGGCAGGTCTCGACGGTGAGCCGGACGCCCTCGGCCTTGGCGGCGGCGATCAGCGGCAGCGCGTCGGAGGACGACAGGTGCAGGATGTGGATGCGGGCGCCGATCCGCTTGGCGGTGTCGATGAGCCCGCGGATCGCGACGTCTTCGGAGACGCGCGGGCGGGTCGCCAGGTAGTCGTCGTACTTCGGCCCGCTGTGGTGCGGCGCGACGTCGAGCTCGTGCGGGTCCTCGGCGTGCACGATGAGCAGGCCGCCGAAGCCCGCGATCTCGGCCATCGAGGCGGTCAGCCGGTCCGCGTCGAGGTGCGGGAACTCGTCGACGCCGGACGGCGACAGGAAGCACTTGAAGCCGAAGACCCCGGCCTCGTGCAGCGGGCGCAGGTCCTTGACGTTGTCCGGCAGGGCGCCGCCCCAGAAGCCGACGTCGATGTGCGCCTTGCTCGCCGCGACCTCCTGCTTGGTGCGCAGGTTGGCCACGGTGGTGGTGGGCGGCAGGGAGTTGAGCGGCATGTCGACGAGGGTGGTGATGCCACCGGCCGCGGCGGCCCGGGTGGCGGTCCAGAAGCCCTCCCACTCGGTGCGCCCCGGGTCGTTGACGTGCACGTGCGTGTCGACGATGCCGGGCAGGAGCACGTCGTCCCCGAAGTCCTCGAGACGGGCGCCGGCCGGCACCTCGGCGTCGTGCGCGAGCACACCGACGATCTTGCCCGCGGCGACGGCGACCGTTGCGGGCCGCGTACCGTCGGGGGTGATGACGCGGGTCGACCGCAGTACCAGTTCGACGTCCGACACCCTGGACCTCCTCTTTTTCAACGTTCTGTTGAAGGAGTTTTCACTCCGATGTGCGAGCCGTCAAGGCTCTGGATGTTTCCACAAAGTGGAATTATGATTCCGATACGCAGAACGTAGCTACCCACGAACTTGGGGGTCAAGGGATCACCCGGCAGCAGACCGCCGGGTAGGCTGCACCATCGCTTGCCTGTCCTCGAAAGGAACGCGCCGTGCCGACGTCCAACGCCAGCACCACCGAGACCGCAAAGTCAGCGCCCACCGGTGGTGTCCAGTCCCTCGAGCGCGCCTTCGACCTGCTCGAGCGGATGGCCGACGCCGGTGGCGAGGTCGGACTGAGCGAGTTGTCGGCCAGCAGCGGCCTGCCGCTGCCCACGATCCACCGCCTCATGCGCACCCTGGTCGCCTGCGGCTACGTACGCCAGCAGCCCAACCGGCGCTACGCGCTCGGCCCCCGCCTGATCCGCCTCGGCGAGTCCGCGTCCCGGCTGCTCGGCACCTGGGCCCGCCCCTACCTGGCGCGGCTGGTCGAGGAGACGGGCGAGACGGCGAACATGGCACTGCTCGACGGCGACGAGATCGTCTACGTGGCCCAGGTGCCGTCGAAGCACTCCATGCGGATGTTCACCGAGGTCGGCCGGCGCGTACTGCCGCACTCCACCGGAGTGGGCAAGGCGCTGCTCGCGGACACCCCGGCCGAGGAGGTGCGGGCACTGCTCGCGCGCACCGGCATGCCGGCGGCGACCGAGAAGACGATCACCACACCGGACGGGTTCCTCGACGCACTCGAGGAGGTGCGGGGGCTCGGGTACGCCGTCGACGACAACGAGCAGGAAATAGGAGTCCGGTGTCTCGCGGTGACCGTGCCGGACTCCCCGACGGCGGCGGCGATCTCCATCTCCGGTCCCGCGGGTCGGGTCACGGAGGCGGCCACGGACAAGATCGTGCCGGTGCTTCAGCAGGTCGCGCGGGAGTTGTCGGCGGCGCTGGCCAGCACGGGTGCCGGGGCGGGCGTCTAGCCACCGGGTGCGGGTCGGCAGGCGCGGCCGGGCCGCCCCCGGGCGGCACCGGCGGCCCGACGGTCAGGCCACCCAGTGGGGCCGCCCCGGGGCGACCTCGCCCCCCGCCAGCCCCTCGGAGAGCCCCGTCGCGATGCGCCGCACCGCCTCCTCCGCCCGTTCCGCCGGCTGGGTGTAGGGGAAGCGCAGCCGGTGCTCGAAGGTCCCGGGGTCCGCCCCGAAGCGGGACCCGCCCTCGATCCGCACCCCGTGCCGCAGCGCCGCCTGCGCGAGCGCCGACGCGACCGGCCGGCCCAGATCCACCCAGAGCGACAGCCCGCCGGGCGGCAGCTGCCAGCGCCATTCCGGGAAGGTACGGCCGAGCAGCTCCGCCAGCCGGTCCCGCTGCTCCCGCAGGATCGGCAGCCGGCGGCGCAGGATCTCCTCCTCGCGCTCCAGGAGCCGGCCCGCCACGAGCTGGTCGAGCACCGACCCCGACATGTCGGCGGTCACCCGCAGCGTCGTCAGCTCCGTGATGAGCCGGGTGCCCGCGCGCACCCAGCCGACCCGCAGCCCGCTCCAGTGACCCTTGCTCAACGAGCCGACGGTCACGACCTGTTCGCCTCCGCCGCCGGTGGCCAGCGACCCGAACGGCGGCGGCGTCGGCACGTCCAGCGCGATGTCCGCCACCGTCTCGTCGACCACGAGCCAGGTCCCCGTCGCCCGCGCGGCCGTCAGCAGCCGCTGGCGCTGGGCCTGCGGCATGACCCGGCCCGTCGGGTTCTGGAAGTCGGGGATCAGGTAGA
>NZ_WWIA01000948.1 GCF_009870065.1 Streptomyces sp. SID5785
GGCCGCGGACGTGGGCGCAGCCGGTGCCGGGCACCGACGTCCGCGGCGCCGGGCCGATGCCGGTGCCGCTGTCGTGGCGGGTCCGGTGCGCGCGGTCGGGGCGGACCGCGCACGCCGCACGGACCGGGCCGGTGCGCGCGTCAGGTCCGGGCGGCGCCTATCGGGTCGTCGAGGACCGTCCTGATCACCGCGTGTGCGGCGCCGAGCAGGGGGCCGCGGGAGCCGAGGCGGGAGACGGCGACACCGTCCGCGGGGGCCGCCTTGCGCCGGGTCAACTCCCGTTCCAGGGACGGCAGGAGCCACGGGGCGAGGCGGGAGAGGGCGCCGCCGAGCACCACGGTCCGCGGGTCGAGGAGGTGCACCGCGCCGGTGAGGGCGATGCCCAGCGCCGAACCCGCGGCACGCAGCGCCCGCCGCGTCGTGGCGTCCCCGGCGGCGGCCCGCTGGGCGAGCAGGGCCGTCCGGTCGGCGCCGGGGCCCACGCCGGCCGCGCGCAGCACCGCCTCCTCGCCCGCGTACTGCTCCAGGCAGCCGCGCCCGCCGCACGGGCACGCCGGCCCCTCGGGGCGGACCGGCACGTGACCGAGTTCGCCCGCGAACCCCCGGGTGCCGCGCAGCAGTTCGCGCTCCACGACGAGCGCGGCACCGATGCCGATCTCCGCCGAGACGTGCAGGAAGTCGGCGGGGGCGTCGCCGGTCAGCCACAGCTCGGCGAGCGCGCCGAAGTTCGCCTCGTTGTCCACGGTCAGCGGTACCGGGGTGCCCGGGGGCAGCGCCGCGGGCAGCAGGACACCGAGGTCGGTGTCCGTCCAGTCCAGGTTCGGGGCCCGGACGACCGTGTGGGTGCCGCGCGCGACGCGCCCCGGCACGGCCACCGCGAGCCCCGCGGGACGCAGCCCGTCGGCGGCGGCCTCCTCGGTCACCTGCCGGACCAGCGCGGCGAGATCGCGCAGCACGGGCCCCGCCGCGCGCCCGCGGTTGCTCAC
>NZ_WWIA01000949.1 GCF_009870065.1 Streptomyces sp. SID5785
CGCGGGGGCGGAGGTTCTGGGCCTGGGCCCGGGCCACCGTGAGGCGCGTCCGGCGCCGGGGGGTCTCGGCGCGGACCCCGGGCCACCTGGGTGCGCGTCCGGCACCGGGGTGCGGGGTCCCGGGGCTTGGGCCCAGGCCAACATGACGTGCGCCCGGCACCGGGGTGGGGGATCTCGGCGCAGACCCCGGGCCACGTGGATGCGCGTCCCGCGCCGGGGTGCAGGCTCCCGGGCGCGGGCCCAGGCCAACATGACGTGCGCTCGGCACCGGGATGAGGGGTATTGGCGCGGACCCCGGGCCACCTGGATGCGCGCCCGGCACCGGGGGGAGGGGTCTCGGCGCAGAACCCGGGCCACCTAGGTGCGTGCCCGGCACCGGGGTGCAGGCTCCCGGGCGTGGGCCCAGGCCACCATGACGTCCGCCCGGCACCAGGGTGCCGCCTTGCCCACCCGTGCCGCCCTGGG
>NZ_WWIA01000950.1 GCF_009870065.1 Streptomyces sp. SID5785
AGGGGCGCGGGGAACTGCGCGACCGGCCACGGCGACGCGGCACTCGGCGATGACGCTGAACCCCAACGGCGGGAAGCCGTGGCGAAGCGGCGGCGCCGAAGGATTGGCCGCGCGCCAGTCGAGCCTCGTTCCCACCGACCCGCCCCCTCCGGGCGCGTTCGGCCCGGCACCGGGGCTGCGACTGCGTCGCGGGGCGTGTGGTGGTGCCCCG
>NZ_WWIA01000951.1 GCF_009870065.1 Streptomyces sp. SID5785
TAGGTGCGGCTGCGCCGTCGGGGGCGGCGGGGTCACGTCGGTGACTGCCTGTCGGGGTTCAGCGGGGGCGCCCCTTCGGCTGCCCGACCGGGTTCAGCGGGGCCCGCGCCCACGACCGCCCGACCAGTTCAACAGGGCCCGCGCCCACGACCGCCCGGCCAGTTCAACAGGGCCCGCGCCCACGATCGCCCGACCAGGTTCAGCAAGGCCCCGAGGACAGTTCCCCGCTCCGGGGCTCAGCGGGGTCGCGTCCGCGACTCTTCTACCGGGGTTCAGCCTCGCCGCCGCGTGCCGCGCCCCAGCCCTTACTCCCACCATCCCGCCCCCTCCAGGGGCGTTCG
>NZ_WWIA01000102.1 GCF_009870065.1 Streptomyces sp. SID5785
ATGCTGCTCGGCTCGGAGATCGGCGCCGCGCTGACCTCGCTGGAGCCGCTGGGCATCGACCTGATCGGCCTGAACTGCTCGACCGGCCCGGCCGAGATGAGCGAGCACCTGCGCTACCTCGCGCAGCACTCCACGACGCCGCTGATGTGCATGCCGAACGCGGGCCTGCCGATCCTCACGAAGGACGGTGCGCACTTCCCGCTGACCCCGCCGGAGATGGCGGACGCGCAGGAGAACTTCGTCAACAGCTTCGGTCTGTCGCTGGTCGGCGGCTGCTGCGGC
>NZ_WWIA01000952.1 GCF_009870065.1 Streptomyces sp. SID5785
CCGTAGGAGACCTTCCTGCTCCGAACCCGTCAGCTAACCCGGTAGGCGAGAGGGAAGGAAAGGATCAGCCCCTTCATGGCGTTCACCCGTGCCACCGGGAAGCATCGTCGTCCGAGCCGCATGACCCGCACGACCGCACAGGTCGCCGGTGTCGCAGCGCTCGCCACGACCGGTGTCGTCGGCGGCCTCGCCGCCCCCGCTCTCGCCGCCGGCACCGCCGCCGCGGATCACAACGCTCTGACGCAGGGCATCGTGATCGGCGACAGCCTGGCCGAGCAGATCGACGCACAGGCCACGGCGCAGAAGAAGGCGGCCGCGGAGGCCGCCGCACAGAAGAAGGCCGAGGCCGAGGCCAAGCGCAGGGCCGAGGAGGCCAAGCGCAAGGCGGAGGCGAAGGCCAGGAAGGAGCGCGAGGCCAAGGAGCGCGCCGCCCGTGAGGCCGAGCGCAAGCGCCTCAACGCCTTCGTGGCGCCGATCTCCGGTTCGTACGTCTCCACCGCCTACAAGGCGAGCAGCGGCCTGTGGTCCTCCGGCAGCCACACCGGCATCGACTTCCACGCCGCCAGCGGCACCTCCGTGCACGCGGTCGGCGCCGGTACGGTCGTCGAGGCCGGCTGGGGTGGTGCCTACGGCAACAACATCGTGATCAAGATGAACGACGGCACGTACACCCAGTACGGCCACCTGTCGTCCATCGGTGTCTCCGTCGGCCAGAGCGTCACGCCGGGGCAGCAGATCGGCCTCTCGGGGGCCACCGGCAACGTGACGGGCCCGCACCTCCACTTCGAGGCCCGGACGACGCCCGAGTACGGATCGGACATCGATCCCGTCGCGTACCTGCGCGCGCACGGTGTGGGCGTCTGACTCCGCCCCGACACCTCGCAGCACTTCACGAAAGCCCCGGCGTCCGAGCCGGGGCTTTCGCGTTCCCGCGTTCCGCTGTCCAGAAAATATCCGCGGATTCGGGTACCGCGTCGGAAATTCGATCCCGGTGGAATAGAGTCGACGGGTGCGCGCACGGAAGGGGATCCGGGTGCGTATTCGGGTGCGCCTCTTCGTCCGTGTTCCGCAAGGATCGGGTGGATCGGGTCGGCACAGGACGGAAATCGAAGCGGAGGTCGGGGCATGCGCATTCCCGCGCACACGGTCTGCACGGCGATCCGCGACGACATCGTCGCGGGGGTCCACGAGCGCGGCGCGAGACTCACCGAGGACCTGCTGGCCCGCCGCTACGGGGTCTCGCGGGTGCCCGTCCGCGAGGCGCTGCGCACCCTGGAGGCGGAGGGGTTCGTCGTGACGCGGCGGCATGCGGGCGCGTGCGTGGCCGAGCCCACCGAGCAGGAGGCGGCCGACCTCCTCGAGATCCGCACGCTGCTCGAGCCGCTCGGGGCGGCGCGGGCGGCGCAGCGGCGCACGGAGGCCCACCTCAAGGTGCTCCGCGGCCTCGTCCGGCTGGGTCAGGAGCGCTCCAAGCAGGGCGACAGCGAGGATCTGCGGTCCCTGGGCGGCTGGTTCCACGAGACCCTCGTGCAGGCCTCCGAGAGCCAGGGCCTGATCACGCTGCTCACCCAGCTCCGGCACAAGATCGCCTGGATGTACACGGTCGAGGGTGCGGAGCGGCCGGCCGACTCCTGGGCCGAGCACGGCGCCATCGTCGACGCGCTGGCCCGCCGGGACGCCGACCGTGCCCGCAGTCTGACCGCAGCGCACACCGCGCGGGTGACGGCTGCGCACCGACTGCGCGTCCCCCGCGCGGGTGACCGTGTGAGGACTTCGCAACATGCCGTCAACACGGCGGGGCTCCGGCATTAACACCGCGTCCGTATACAAGGACGTACGGCTTTCTGTGCAAAGAACCGCTCAGTGCGTCGGTAATTCCCGCTGCCCTGATCAAGAATGATTGTGCGGCCGGAATTCGCTGCGTGATTCCCGTCCGGAGTTTTTTACAGCTGTGGCTGCCCGGAAATGGGGGACGGAATGCGTGCCCTACGCGCGCGGAATGCGGAAGAGCGGAACGGTGCGCGGGGAAAAGCAGAACCGCGCGCCCCCGAAGGGGACGCGCGGCGCTGAAGGAACGACCGGAGGGTCAGACGGTCTCGGGGAGCTCGTCCAGGCCCTCGGCGACCAGCTTGGCCAGACGGTCGAGAGCGGCGTCCGCACCCTCGGCGTCGGAGGCCAGCACGATCTCCTCGCCACCCTGCGCGCCCAGGCCGAGCACGGCCAGCATGGAGGCGGCGTTGACGGGGTTGCCGTCGGCCTTGGCGATGGTCACGGGGACGCCGGCCGCAGTGGCCGCGCGGACGAAGATGGAAGCGGGGCGGGCGTGGAGGCCCTCGGCCCAGCCGACGTTGACGCGGCGCTCAGCCATGTGATGCTGCCCTTCAGGTGACTCATTGGTTGTCTAGACCATTCTCACACACCGGTGCACGTGCCCCACGCGGACCCGGGTCCCGGGGTGCGCGGTGCTCCGGCCTTCCACAGCCTGCCCTCCGCCCGCCGGGCACGCGACCCGTACGAGCGGCGGACGCCTGTCGGTGCCCCGCCCTACTCTTGCGGCATGGAGACCCCGTCGGACCGGCACGCCTACCCCGCCCACTGGGAGGCCGACGTCGTGCTGCGCGACGGCGGCACCGCGCGGATCAGGCCCATCACCACCGCGGACGCGGATCGTCTGACCAGCTTCTACGAGCAGGTCTCGGACGAGTCGAAGTACTACCGCTTCTTCGCGCCCTACCCTCGCCTGTCCGCCAAGGACGTGCACCGGTTCACCCATCACGACTACGTGGACCGGGTGGGGCTCGCCGCGACCGTGGGCGGCGAGTTCATCGCGACCGTGCGCTTCGACCGGATCGACGCCACCGGCCGGCCCGCCTCCACGCCCGCCGACGAGGCCGAGGTCGCGTTCCTCGTGCAGGACGCGCATCAGGGGCGCGGCGTGGCCTCCGCCCTCCTCGAGCACATCGCGGCCGTCGCGCGCGAGCGGGGCATCCGCCGCTTCGCCGCCGAGGTGCTCCCCGCCAACACCAAGATGATCAAGGTCTTCACGGACGCCGGTTACACCCAGAAGCGCAGCTTCGAGGACGGCGTCGTACGGCTCGAGTTCGGCCTCGAGCCCACCGAGGCCTCGCTGGCGGTGCAGCGCGCCCGTGAGCAGCGCGCGGAGGCCCGCTCCGTCCAGCGACTCCTCGCCCCCGGCTCGGTCGCCGTGATCGGCGTCGGACGCACGCCCGGCGGCGTCGGCCGCAGCGTGCTGCACAACATGCAGGAGGCGGGCTTCACCGGCCGCCTCTACGCGGTGAACAAGGCCTTCCCGCAGGACGTCACGGAGATCGACGGCGTCGCCGCCCACCGCTCCGTGCGCGACATCGACCCGGCCGTCCCCGTCGACCTCGCGGTCGTCACCGTGCCCGCCCCCCAGGTGCCCGACGTCGTCGCCGAGTGCGGGGAGCGCGGCGTCCAGGGCCTCGTCGTCGTCTCCGCGGGCTACGCGGAGAGCGGCGCGGAAGGGCGCGAGCGCCAGCGCGAGCTGGTCCGCCAGGCCCGCACCTACGGGATGCGCCTCGTCGGGCCGAACGCCTTCGGGATCGTCAACACCTCACCCGAGGTACGGCTCAACGCCTCCCTCGCCCCCGAGATGCCGCGCCCCGGCCGCATCGGCCTCTTCGCCCAGTCCGGCGCCATCGGCATCGCCCTCCTGTCCCGCCTGCACCGCCGGGGCGGCGGCGTCACGGGCGTCACCGGCGTCTCCACGTTCGTCTCCGCGGGCAACCGCGCGGACGTCTCGGGGAACGACGTCCTGCAGTACTGGTACGACGACCCCGACACCGACGTCGCCCTGATGTACCTGGAGTCGATCGGCAACCCGCGCAAGTTCACCCGCCTCGCCCGCCGCACCGCCACCGCCAAGCCGCTCGTGGTCGTCCAGGGCGCGCGCCACAGCGGCGTGGCCCCCACCGGGCACACCGTGCGCGCCACCCGCCTGCCGTACGGGACCGTCTCCGCGGTGCTGCGGCAGGCCGGCGTCATCCGGGTCGACACGATCACCGAGCTCGTCGACACCGGGCTGCTCCTCGCGCGCCAGCCGCTGCCCGCGGGCCCGCGCGTCGCCATCGTGGGCAACTCGGAGTCCCTCGGCCTGCTCACCTACGACGTGTGCCTCTCCGAAGGGCTGCGCCCCAAGCCGCCCCGGGACCTGACCACGGCCGCGACGGCCGCCGACTTCCGAGCCGCACTGGAGGCCGCCCTCGCCGACGACAAGACGGACTCCGTCGTCGTCACCGCGATGCCCACCGTGGGGGAGGACCCGACCGGGGACGCCGAGCTGGCCTCCGCCCTGAGCGCCGCGGCCGCCACCGTGCCGTCCAAGCCGGTCCTCGTCGTCCACGTCGAGCTCGGCGGGCTCGCCGAGGCCCTCTCACGCGCCACGAGCACGGGGCCCAACGCGCCCGGCACCCAGCCGGCACCCGCCGCCCCCGCGGCGGCCCAGGCACCGGCCGGCGCGGCCCCGCGCCTCATCCCGGCCTACCCGGCCGCCGAGCGCGCGGTCCACGCCCTCTCGGAGGTGGTCAAGTACGCCCAGTGGCGCCACGACACCGCCGAGCCGGGCAAGGTTCCCGAGTACGACGACATCGACGAGCCGGGCGCCGCCGGCCTGATCGCCGCCGCCCTCGCCGCGGACGACGACCCGCGCGGGACCGAGCTCACCCCGGAGGACACCCGCGCCCTCCTCGCGCGCTACGGGATCGCCGTGCGCGTGACCCTGCCCGCACAGGACGCCGACGAGGCCGCCCGTGCCGCGAGCACCCTCGGCTACCCGGTCGCGCTCAAGACCACCGCCCCGCACCTGCGCCACCGCGCCGACCTCGGCGGCGTCCGGCTCGACCTCGCCGACGAGCGCGAGCTGCGCCGCGCCTACGAGGAGCTCACCGACCGACTCGGCAAGCCCGCCGAGCTGCGCCCCGTCGTCCAGGCGATGGCCCCGCGCGGCGTGGACACCGTCGTCCGCGCCGTCATCGACCCGGCGGCCGGCGCCGTGCTCTCCTTCGGCCTGGCCGGAGCCGCCTCCGAGCTGCTCGGCGACACCGCGCACCGGCTGATCCCGGTGACCGACCAGGACGCCCGCGCGGTCGTCCGCTCGATCAAGACGTCCCCGATCCTGTTCGGCTGGCGGGGCGCCGCACCCGTCGACACCCCCGCCCTGGAGGAGCTGCTCCAGCGCGTCTCGCGCCTCGTCGACGACCACCCCGAGGTCGTCGGCGTCGCGCTCGAACCCGTCGTGGTCGCGCAGGAGGGGCTGACCGTGCTCGGCGCCTCCGTCCGGCTCGCACCCCCGCCCGCACGCGACGACCTGGGCCCGCGCACCCTGCCCGTCGCCTTCTGACCCCTCGTGCGCGGGGGCCCGCCGGGCGTTGTCCACAGGCGCACCGGCGGCCTCGTCGCGGGCCTTAGGATGGACGGCATGGCCAAGACCAGTACGACGACCCAAGGGCTGCGCGCGGCGATCGAGCGCAGCGGCTACTACCCGGCCCTCGTGGCCGAGGCGGTCGAGGCCGCGGTGGGCGGCGAGGCGATCTCGTCGTACCTCGTGCACCAGGAGACCACGTTCGACGCGAACGAGGTCCGTCGTCATGTCACCGTCCTGGTCCTGACGGACACCCGCTTCATCGTCAGCCACACCGACGAGCAGGCGGCCGACAGCACCTCCCCGACGCCGTACGCCACGACCTCCACGGAGTCGGTCAAGATCGGCCGGATCTCCTCGGTCGTCCTGAGCCGCGTCGTCGCCAATCCGGAGAAGTACGTGCCCGGCGCGCTGCCCCGTGAGGTCGTCCTCACCATCGGCTGGGGCGCCGTCTCCCGGATCGACCTGGAGCCCGCCGCCTGCGGCGACCCCAACTGCGAGGCGGACCACGGCTACACGGGCAGCTCCACCGCGGACGACCTGAGCCTGCGCGTCAGCGAGGCCGGGGACGGACCGGAGACGGTCCGCCAGGCCCTGGCCTTCGCGCAGTCCCTCTCCGAGGCGACGGCGGACGCGGGACGCCGATGACCCAGGCCGCCTGGGACGACGTGGAGCCCCTGCCCGTCCACACCGCTCCCGTCCCCGCGTACGGCACCGGCTCCCTCGCCGACCTGCTGCCGACGCTCGGCGCCCACCTCGGTGTGCCGGGCTGCACGGCGGCGATCCCCGAGCTCGCCCCGGCCGACCGCGCCTGCGTGTTCCTCATCGACGGCCTCGGCTGGCGACAGCTCCAGGAGCACCCCGACGAGGCGCCGTTCCTCAGCTCCCTGACGGCCACCTCGCGCGGCGGCACCGGCCGCCCGATCACCGCGGGCTACCCGGCCACCACCGCGACCTCCCTCGCCTCGGTCGGCACCGGCCTGCCGCCCGGCGCCCACGGCCTGCCCGGGTACACCGTGCGCAACCCCGACACCGGCGAGCTGATGAACCAGCTCCGCTGGACCCCCTGGACGAAGCCCGCGGCCTGGCAGCCGTACCCGACGGTCTTCCAGCGCGCGCACGACGCCGGGGTGCACACGGCGCAGGTCTCGGCCCCCGCCTTCGCCTCGACGCCGCTCACCAAGATCGCACTCAGCGGCGGCACCTTCCACGGCCGGCTGTCCGGCGAGGACCGCATGGACCTGGCCGCGGAGCAACTGGCGGCGGA
>NZ_WWIA01000953.1 GCF_009870065.1 Streptomyces sp. SID5785
CGTGGGTGACGGTCCGCCCGGACAGCTCGGCGGCGGGGACGCCGAGCAGGGCGCGGGCGGCGAGCGGATGCACGGCCAGCTGGATGCCGGCCTCGTGCGCGGGCTGGGCGATGAAGGCGGGGCTGCGGTGCAGGCCGCCCACGACGATGTCGGCGCGGACGGCGTCGGGCCCGGTAGCCTGCTCGGGGGTGCTGCCGGTGACGACGGGCCCGTCGAGGGAGAAGATCACCGTGAGGTACGGGGAGGGCAGCCCGCGGTGGAGCGCGGGGCGCTGCCCTTCGCTGCGGTAGCCGACCGCCGAGACGATCGCACCGCCGGGCCGCGGCGTCGCGTGGACGAACTCCTGGGAGCCGCTGCTCATGTCTCCAGTATGCGGACGACGCGTCCGCGGTGGCTAACCCAGGATCTTGCGGTCGTAGGCGACGGCGACGGCCGCCGCGCGGTCCTTGACGCCGAGCTTGGCGTAGATGTGGGTGAGATGGGTCTTCACGGTGGCCTCGCTGATGAAGAGCTCGCGGGCGATCTCCTTGTTGGCGGTGCCCTTGGACACGAGCAGGAGGACCTCGCGCTCGCGGGCGGAGAGCGTCTCGTCGACGGGCGCCGCGGGCGTGCGGACCGCGGTGACCAGGCGGGACGCGACCGCGGGCGACAGGACGGTGCGGCCTTCGGCGGCGGCCCGCACCGCGGTGAACAGTTCCTCGCGCGGGGCGTCCTTCAGCAGGTAGCCGGTGGCGCCTGCCTCGATCGCGGGGAGCGTGTCGGAGTCGGTGTCGTACGTGGTCAGGACGAGGACCCGGGCGCGGGCGCCGCGCCGGGCGAGCTCCTTGATGGCGTCGACACCGCCGCCGCCGGGCATCCGCAGGTCCATGAGCACGACGTCGGGGTCGAGCGCGGCGGCGCGGTCCACCGCCTCGACGCCGTCGGCCGCCTCGCCGAGGACGGTGAAGCCGGGCGCGGACTCGAACATGCCGCGCAGACCGTTCCGCACGACGGGATGGTCGTCGACGATGAGCAGGCTGATCGGGGCGTCGCCGGCCCCGGTGGCGTCACTGGTCATGGGGCACCAAAGGTACGCGAGCGGAGATCGCCGTGCCGCCGCCCGGCTCGGACTCGATGGTGACGGCCCCGGCGAGGCGTTCGGCGCGGGCCCGCATGCCGTCGAGGCCGAAGCCGCCGGCGCCGGTGCGGGCCGTGCGGTGGGACACGGTGAGCGGGTCGAATCCGCGGCCGTCGTCGCGCACGTCGAGCATGACCTCGCCGGCCATGAAGGAGAGGGTGACGCCGACCCGGTCGGCGTGGGCGTGCCGCGCCGCGTTGGACAGCGCCTCCTCGGTGATGCGCAGCAGGGTCGCCTCGATCTCCTCGTGCAGGGGCTGGGCGGTGCCGGTGAGCGTGAACCCGGCGCGGACACCGGTGCGGGCGCCCCAGTCGCCGACGGTCTTCTTCAGCGCCTCGGCGAGGGTGGCGTCGGCGAGGGCGGCGGGGGCCAGGTTGTGGACGGAGCGGCGGGCCTCACCGAGGCTGTGCCGGGCCAGGTCGCTGGCGCGGTCGAGGTGCTCGCGGGCCATGGTGAGGGTCGGGGCGCCGGACACGACCTGGAGCTGGGCGATGATCCCGGTCAGGCCCTGGGCGATGGTGTCGTGGATCTCGGCCGCGAGCCTGCGGCGCTCGTCGGCGACGCCCGCCTCGCGGGCCTGGAGCAGGAGCTGCGCGTGGAGCTGGGCGTTCTCGTCGAGGGCGGCCTGGAGGGCCTTGTTGGTGCGTTCCAGCTCGGTGATGCTGCGGGCCTGCTCCCGGGAGCGCTCCGCCTCCTTCTCCTGGAGGTGACCGGTCGCGACCACGAAGATCATGTTGGCCACGACGAGGGCACCGAAGACGCTCCAGCCGAGCGATCCGCCCGGCGGAAAGCCGCCGGCCTGGGCACCGGCGACGATGACGACCGAGGCGAGGAGCCCGACCCGGACGAGTCTGCGGGGCAGCAGCAGGTCGGCGTCGAAGTAGCCGGCGGCGGCGAAGAACGCGAAGAACGGGTTGGCGAGCGCGGCGACGAAGGTGGCCGCCCAGCGCAGCACGTACGCGACGGCGGTCGCCGGGCGGGGTCCGGGGCGGGCGCGCCGGTTGTGCCCGATCCACACCTGCACGACCAACGCGAAGGCGGACAGCGGCAGGACGACGAGCCAGTCGAGCCGGTCCATGCCGATCACCTCGGAGGTGGCGGCGGACAGGACCAGGCTGACGGCGAGGGTGACGTAGGGGCCGTAGCGGTGGATCATCTGCCAGGAGTCGCCGAAGGTGCCGTCGGGGCCTTCGGTGGCCCGCGGCCGGCCCGCGCAGCCGACGGTCACCGGCTCGTCGTCGTGCTGGGGTGCTTCGGACATGGTCACAGTGTGCAGGGACGCCGGGCCGCTCACGGTCACTCCCAGCGGAACCAGCGGGCCGCCGCGGCGGACAGCCCGACCGCCCAGGCCGCCACCACGAGGAGGTGGACGGTGCCGGGCCAGTGCCCCGCAGCCGCCTGGTTGAGGGCCTGCGCGGCCGCGCCGAACGGGGTGACCTCGACGATGCGGGCCAGCGCGTCCGGCATCGACTGCACGGGCAGCCAGACGCCCGCGGTGAACATGGACGGGAAGAAGACGACCGTGCCGATGGCGGAGGCGATCTTCGTGGTGCCCGCGCGGGCGCAGACCACGGCGCCGAGGGCGAGGGCGACGACGACGGCGAGGGCCAGGGCGATCAGGTAGCCGCCCAGCTGGCGCGGCAGCGCGACGTCGAAGGCGAGGCGGCCGATGCCGAGGCAGAGCGCGGCGGAGACGAGGACGGCCACGCCGTGCAGGCTCATCTGGGCGCCGAGCAGCGCGGACGGCCGGACGGGGGTCGTGGACATGCGGCGCAGGATGCCGCGCTCGCGGTAGCCGGTGATGATCGGCGGCATGGACTGCAGGCCGCCCGCGATCATGCCGAGCAGCACGGTGACGGGCACGTACGCGTCGACGAGCCGGAGGCCTCCGAGGCCGTCGTCGGCCTCCCGGAAGGCGGGGATCGAGCCGAGGATCACGAGCAGGACGACGGGGAAGAGCAGGATGCCGGCGAGGCTGCCGGGCTCGCGCAGGAAGAGGCGGAACTCGGCGGCGAGGACGGCCCGGCGGGCACTGCGCGGGGTGACCGCGGAGGGGGCGGCGGTGGGTGCGGTGGCGGTGGTCATGACTGGCCGGCTCCCGTGAGGTCGAGGAACGCGTCGTCCAACGTGGCGTCGGCGACCCGCAGCTGGTGGGCGGTGATGTGGTGCCGGGCGAGCAGCGTGAGGAGCGCGTCGACGGTCTCCTCGCCGCCCGTCAGCGTGAACCGGCCGTCCTTCTCCGCCACGGAGGCGAGCGCGGGCAGGGCCGCGAGCTCGGCCTGCGGCAGCGGGGCGGACGGGGTGAAGGAGATGACCGTGGCGCCCGCCGCCTGCCGGATGAGGCCCTCCGGGGTGTCGAGCGCGGCGACCTTCCCCTGGTCGATGACCGCGATGCGGTCGCAGAGGCGCTGTGCCTCCTCCATGAAGTGGGTGACGAGCAGCACGGTGACGCCGCTGTCGCGGACGTCCTCGATGAGCTGCCAGGTGTCGCGGCGCGAGCGCGGGTCGAGCCCGGTGGTGAGCTCGTCGAGGACGACGACGCGGGGGTTGCCGACGAGGGCGAGGGCGATGAACAGGCGCTGCTTCTGGCCACCGCTCAGCTTGGCGAAGCGGGTGGTCAGCTTGTCGTTCAGCCGCAGCCGTTCGGCGAGCGGGCCCCAGTCCAGCGGGTCGGGGTAGAAGGAGGCGTACAGCTCGAGCGCCTCGCGCACGGTGAGCTTGGCCTGGATCTCGCTCTCCTGGAGCTGGGCCCCGAGAATGCCGGTGACCTTCGCGTGGTCGCGCACGGGGTCGAGCCCCGCGACCCGGACCGAGCCCTCGTCGGCGGTACGCAGTCCCTCGACGCACTCGACGGTGGTGGTCTTCCCGGCGCCGTTCGGCCCGAGGATCCCGAAGATCTCCCCTTCCCGGACCCCGAACGAGACACCGTCCACGACGGCCCGTCCGGCGTACGTCTTGCGCAGCCCGGTGACCTCGATGAGTGGTGCACTGGTGATCGTCATGGCTTCAGCGTCCCGCGCGGACGCGGCTCCCGGTATCGGCCGACGCGCTCGAGACCCGCATCAGCCGATCGGTTGATGCGGGTACGACTCCGGGCGCCGCGGCAGCCGGAAACCCGGTGGGGATTGTCAGTGGCGATCCGTACGCTCGCTCCTGATGGCCACTTCACCTGCACCCACCACGGACCCTGCCCCGACGACCGACGGCGAACGGCGCTCGGCGGCACGGGCGTTGCTGCGCCTGTACCCGTACGTGCGTCCGGTGCGGGGCCGTTGGGCGGGCGCCGCCGTCGTGGCGGTGGTGGCCTCGTGTCTGGGGCTGGTCTTCCCGCTGGTGCTGAAGTGGATCGTGGACGGCCCGGTGGCCGACCGTGATCCGGGCGGGGTGTGGCTCGGGGCGGGGGTGCTGCTGGGTCTGGGGCTGCTCGAGGCGCTGCTGTTCGGGCTGCGGCGCTGGCTGGTGGCGCGTCCGCTGGCCGGGGTCGAGGCGGCGATGCGCGCCGATCTGTACCGGCACCTCCAGCGGCTGCCGGTGGCCTTCCACGACCGGTGGGCGTCGGGGCAGTTGCTGTCGCGGGCGACGACGGACCTGATGGTCGTCCGGATGTTCCTGGCCTTCCCCCTGACGTTCCTGATCGTCAACGGGGTGACGATCGTGGCGGGTCTCGCGCTGCTCGTCGTGCAGGACTGGGGTCTCGGTCTGGTGCTGCTCGCGCCGGCCGTTCCGCTGATCCTCGTGTGCTACCGGTTCGAGCACGGGTACGCGGCGGCGTCGCGGCGGGCGCAGGACCAGGTCGGCGATCTGACGACGGTCGTCGAGGAGTCGGTGCTCGGCATCCGCGTCATCAAGGGCTTCGGCCGGCACCGCAGCCAGGCCCGCGCCTTCCGCGAGCTGTCGCGGACGCTGCGCGGCACGGAGCTGGCCAAGGCGCGGCTGCTCGCCGGGATCCTCGGCGTCATCACGCTGCTGCCGGAGACGGCGCTGGGCGCGGCGCTGGTCATCGGCACGGTGCAGGTGGCGGACGGCGTCCTGTCGGCGGGCACGCTGGTGGCGTTCCTGTCCACGGCGCTCGCCCTGCGCTGGCCCATCGAGTCCATCGGCTTCCTGCTCGCGATGAGCCAGGAGGCGGCGACGGCGACGCGGCGCTTCTTCGAGGTGATGGACGAGCCGGAGGAGACCGGGCCCGAGGCGGTCGCACCGGCCCCGTCCGGCGGCGGGGACGGACTGCGCTTCGAAGGCGTCGAGTTCCGCTACCCGGACGCGGGCCCCGGTTCGGTGCCGACGCTGCGGCAGGTCGACCTGCACATCAGATCGGGCGAGACGATGGCGCTCGTCGGGGCGACGGGCAGCGGCAAGACGACGCTGACCGCGCTCGTGCCGCGGCTCCACGACGTGACGGCGGGGCGGATCACGCTGGACGGGCGGGACGTCGCGGCCATGCCGCGCGAGGAGCTGCGCACGCTGGTGTCGATGGCGTTCGAGGAGCCGACCCTGTTCTCGGCGTCCGTCGCGGAGAACGTGCGGATGGGCGCGCCCGGCGCCGGGGACGCGGAGCTGGAGCGGGCGCTCGGGGTCGCGCAGGCGGACTTCGTGGGGCGGCTGCCGGACGGCGCGGCGACGCAGGTGGGCGAGCAGGGGCTGAGCCTGTCGGGCGGTCAGCGCCAGCGGCTCGCGCTGGCCCGCTCGGTGGTGGGCGCCCCGCGCTTCCTGATCCTGGACGACCCGCTGTCCGCGCTCGACGTCCACACCGAGGCGGCGGTGGAGGCGGCGCTGCGCCGGGTGCTCGCCGACAGCACGGCGCTCGTGGTGGCGCACCGCCCGTCCACGGTGCTGCTCGCGGACCGGGTGGCGCTCCTTTCGGAGGGCCGCGTCACGGCGGTGGGCACCCATCACGAACTGCTGCGCACGCACGCGGAGTACCGGCATCTGATGGCGGGGGACGAAGCGGCCCCCGGAGAGGCGGCGCAGGGATGACGACCACGACGGGCACCCCGGTCGAGGCCACCGGCCCGGACGAGGAGCCGCACCCGCAGGAGGCGCCCCGGGGGGCCGGGGCGCCGCGCCCGGGCGACCCGTTCGACCAGGACGACCTGCCCACGAGTCCGGGGGCGACGGGCGCGCTGCTGCGCTCGCTGCTGGCGCCGCACCGGCGCGGGGTCTGGCTCACGGTGGTCGCGCTGCTGTTGCAGCAGGGCGCCGTGCAGTCGGGCCCGCTGCTCGTGGCGTACGCGATCGACAGCGCGGTGCCGGCGTTCCGGGACCACGCGTACGGGCCGCTGGTCGCGGTGGGCATCGGCTTCCTGCTCACCGCGTGCCTGTCGGCCGTGTTCCAGTACGCCTACATCCGGTTGTCGGCCCGGGTCAGCCAGGACGTGCTGCTCGATCTGCGCGGCCGGATCTTCCGGCAGGCGCAGGCGCTCAGCGTCGACTTCCACGACCGGTACACGTCGGGCCGGGTGATCTCGCGGGCCACGACCGACGTCGAGTCGCTGCGCGAGCTGCTGAGCGAGGGCCTGCAGGAGCTGGTCAACGTCATCCTGGCCTCGCTGTACATCACGGTGATGCTGCTGTGGCTGGATCTCGGGATCGGGTCGGTCGCGGCGGCGTCCTTCGTGCCGCTGTACGTGCTGATCCGGCTGTACCGGCAGCGGGCGGCGCGCGCGTACGAGGAGCGGTCCTCGGCGATCGCGGCGGTGATCGTGAAGTTCGTCGAGACGATGAACGGGATCCGGCCGGTGCGCGCCTTCCGCCGCGAGCAGGCCAACGACGCGGACTTCGGGCGGCTCAACCACCGGCACGAGCGGTCCAACGGCACGGCGATGCTGGAGATGGCCCGCTACGTCGTGGGCTCCCGCGTCCTCGCGAACACGGCGGTGGCGGGCATGGTGCTGTGGGGCGCGTACCGGGTGGCCGGGGGCACGCTCGCGCTCGGGGTGCTGGCGGCGGCGGTGCTGTTCGTCCGGCGGCTGTACGACCCGATCGACCGGCTGGCGATGTTCCTGAACGCGTACGAGTCGGCGGCGGCCTCGCTGAAGAAGATCGCGGGCCTGCTGGAGCAGGTGCCGTCGGTGCCCGAGCCTGCGCAGCCGCGCGAGCTGCCGGAGCGCACGGCGGCGGTCCGGGACCCGGGCGGGGAACTGCCGGGCCGGGACGTCGAGTTCAGGGACGTCTCGTTCGGCTACCGGACCGGCGGCGAGGTGCTGCCACGCTTCGACCTGCGGCTGCCGGCCGGGCAGACGGTCGCGGTGGTCGGCTCCACGGGCGCCGGCAAGTCGACGCTCGCGAAGCTCCTCGCCCGCTTCTACGACCCCTCGCACGGGCAGGTGCTGCTCGACGGGGTCGACCTGCGGGAGCTGTCCACGGCGGCGCTGCGGCGCGGGGTGGTCATGGTGACGCAGGAGGCGTTCCTGTTCTCGGGGACGGTCGCGGAGAACATCGCGATCGGCCGCCCGGAGTCGAGCCGCGAGGAGATCGAGCGGGCGGCGAAGGCGATCGGCGCGCACGACTTCATCGCCGCGCTGCCGGACGGGTACGACACGGACGTGCGCAAGCGCGGCGGGCGGATCTCGGCGGGCCAGCGCCAGTTGGTGGCGTTCGCGCGGGCGCTGCTCGCGGACCCGGCGGTGCTGATCCTCGACGAGGCGACGAGCTCGCTGGACATCCCCGGGGAGCGGGCGGTGCAGCGCGCGATGCGGACGGTGCTGCACGGCCGTACGGCGGTGGTGATCGCACACCGCCTGTCCACGGTGGAGATCGCGGACCGGGTCCTGGTGATGGAGCACGGCGCGATCGTGGAGGACGGTGCGCCGGCCGAACTGATCGACGGTTCGGGTGTGTTCGCGGAGCTGCACCGCGCCTGGCGGGACAGCGTGGATTGACATGCTCCTCGCCCTGGAGGGCGAGGATTCTGGCCTTCCCTGGCCGGACACCGTGCACGCTATGCGGCACGGTGTCGGGTCGGGAGTCCGTGGCTTCCTGTTTCTTCGCGCTGTGCCAGAACGGGTTCTGGGCTTACCGGCGCTCCGCAGGCCGATACCGCCAGTCCGGCGGCCTGTCTGATGTTGAGTGCGGCGTTGGTGTCCCGGTCGTGGCGGGTGTCGCAGGCGGCACAGGTCCATCCCCGCACGTTCAGGGGTTTGGGTCCGTCCTTGGTGCCGCAGATGGAGCAGACCTGACTCGTCGGCTCGAACCGACCGATGGTGATCAGGGTGCGGCCGTACCGCTCGGCCTTGTAAATCAGCATGTTGATGAACTGTGCCCATCCGGCGTCATGCACGGATTTGGCCAGCCTGGTGCGTGCCAGCGCCTTCACCGCCAGGTCCTCCACCGCGATCCCTTGGTTCTCGGAGATCAGCTTCGTGGAGAGCTGGTGGTGGAACTCACGGCGCGCGTCGGCGACCTTCGCATGGGCGCGGGCGACCTTGAGGCGGGCCTCGGCCCGGTTCTTCGATCCCTTCTGCTTGCGGGACAGCTCGCGCTGGGCCTTCTTCAGCTTCTTCTCCGCCCGGCGCAGGAACCGCGGGGAGTCGATCTTCGTGCCGTCGGACAGGACCGCGAAGTGGGTCAGGCCCAGGTCGATGCCGATGGTGGTCTCGGTCTCGGGCATCCGGGCGGCGTCGGCAGCGGGGTCGGTGTCGATCACGAACGAGGCGAAGAACCGTCCCGCCGCGTCCTTGACCACGGTGACCGACGACGGGGTGGCGGGCAGAGCGCGGGACCATCTCACTTTCACCGCGCCGATCTTCGGCAGGTTCAGCCGGCCACTGCCGGTGATGTTCCAGCGGGCGTTGGCGGTGAACCGGATCGACTGCCGGTGATCCTTGCGGGACTTGAAGCGGGGCGCTCCCAGTCTCGGGCCCCTTCGGGTGCCGCCCAGGGAGGCGAAGAAGTTGCGGTAGGCCCTCTCGGCGTCGCGCAGGGACTGCTGGAGCACCACGGCGGAGACCTCACCCAGCCAAGAGCGTTCCGGGGTGATCTTGGCCTGGGTGACCAGTTTCTTCGACAGGTCAGCGGCCGTCGGGAACGGCTGCCCGGCCGCCCTGGCGTCCTCGCGGGCGCGGACCGCATCGTTGAACACGACGCGGGCGCACCCGAACGCCCGCGCCAACGCGGCCTGCTGGACGGCGTTCGGGTACAGGCGGAACCGGTACCGAAGCTGCATGACGACCACGGTACATACGTGGGTTATGGGTGGGTTGCAGAAGATCAGAACTGGTCGGCACTGCACATCCGCGATGCGCGTCCACCGGGTCTTCGTGACCAAGGTCCGGCACAGGGTGTTCACCGATGCCCACCTGCGGCGCATGGAGGAAATCATGCGGTCGGTGTGTGGGGACCTCGAGTGCGAGCTGGTGGAGGTCAACGGCGAGGACAACCACGTCCACTTGCTGGTGAACTTTCCGCCCAAGGTCGCCGTCACCAAACTGGTCGACTCCCTCAAGGGCGCCTCCCCCCGCCGCCTGCGCCAGGAGTTTCCCGACCTGGTGCGTCACTATTGGCTGGCCAACAGGCTCTGGTCCGGCTCCTACTTCGGCGGAACCGTCGGCGGCGCCCCGCTATCCGTGAATAGATCCCAGTGGCCGCGGGACCCGAGAAGGCGCCGACCGGGGCATGATTCAAGCCACCCCGGCGACTTCAGGCCCGCGCTCCTCCTGAGTCACCGGCGTCCCGCCATGCGGGCCGAACGGCCGGTCCCGCGGGCCGCCGAGCGCCGGCGTCCGCGGCGTTCGGCCTGGTGGGCGCGGTGGGGCGGGACCGCGACCCGGCCGGGATCCACGCCGGATATCGAACATGACCACCCGCGCACCGAACCATTTCCGGCCAACCTCTTGATGCGCTCCTGACAGACAACGCTCTCTGCTGCCACTCTTCCGAACGTCCGTCGCACAGCTGTCCCACAGTTCCTCGGCGACGGGCCACCGCACGACTCGCACCGCCTGTACCGCCTGCACTGCGTTCTGCCCGGACGGCCACCCGCCGTCCGTTCCCCACTGGCCGCGCACCCATGCGGCCGCGCAGAAGGAGTCACGCGTTGAGAAGCACCTCCACCTCCCACAGACGGACCTCCGCCCGCCGCCGCGCCACCGCCGCGGCAGCCGTGGGTGCCGTCTCCGCCCTGCTCGCCGTCGCCTTCCAGTCGGGGCCGGCCACCGCGGCCGACACGCAGGGCAGCAGCCCCGCGGCCGCACGGATCACGACGGACATGGCCCGCGGCGCCGACAAGGGCGCGCTGCCCGCCCGACTCACGCCCGCCGCGCGCGCCGAGCTGCTGCGCAAGGCCAACGCCGGCAAGGCCGCCACCGCCAAGGACCTGCGCCTCGGCGCCAAGGAGAAGCTCGTCGTCCGTGACGTGCTCCAGGACCGCGACGGCACCACGCACACCCGCTACGAGCGCACCTACGACGGGCTGCCCGTCCTCGGCGGCGACCTGGTCGTCGACACCGCGAAGTCCGGTGCCGGGCAGGGCGTGACCAAGGCGTCGAAGGCCCAGCTCAAGAGCGTGGACACGACGGCCGACGTGAAGCCCGCCGCAGCCGAGACGCAGGCGCTGAAGCTGGCGAAGGCGGACGGGTCGAAGCGGACCGAGGCCGACCGCGCGCCGCGCAAGGTCGTGTGGCTCGGCGAGGGCGCGGCCAAGGGGCAGCCCACGCTCGCGTACGAGACGGTGGTCGGCGGGCTCCAGGAGGACGGCACGCCCAACGAGCTGCACGTCATCACGGACGCGGCCTCCGGCAAGAAGCTGCACGAGTGGCAGGCGATCGAGAACGGCACGGGCAACACGCAGTACAGCGGCCAGGTCACGCTCGGCTCGTCGCAGTCCGGGTCGACGTACAACCTGACCGACACCGGCCGCGGCAACCACAAGACGTACAACCTGAACCACGGCACGTCGGGCACCGGCACGCTCTACTCGGGCCCCGACGACGTCTGGGGCAACGGTTCGGCGTCCAACAGCGAGACGGCCGCCGCCGACGCCGCGTACGGCGCCGCCGAGACGTGGGACTACTACAAGAACGTGCAGGGACGCACCGGCATCCGCGGGGACGGGGTCGGCGCGTACAGCCGCGTGCACTACGGCAACAACTACGTCAACGCGTTCTGGGACGACAGCTGCTTCTGCATGACCTACGGGGACGGCTCGGGGAACGCCGCCCCGCTGACCTCGCTGGACGTGGCGGCGCACGAGATGACGCACGGCGTCACCTCCGCCACCGCGGGCCTCGTCTACAGCGGTGAGTCCGGCGGTCTGAACGAGGCGACCTCGGACATCATGGCCGCGGCCGTCGAGTTCTACTCGAACACCGCCGCCGACCCGGGCGACTACCTCGTCGGCGAGAAGATCGACATCAACGGCGACGGAACGCCGCTGCGTTACATGGACAAGCCGAGCAAGGACGGCGCGTCCAAGGACGCGTGGTACTCCGGTCTCGGCGGAATCGACGTGCACTACTCGTCGGGCCCGGCGAACCACTTCTTCTACCTCCTCAGCGAGGGCAGCGGAAAGAAGACCGTCAACGGCGTCGACTACGACTCACCGACCTCGGACGGTCTGCCGGTCACCGGGATCGGCCGCGACAAGGCCGCGCTGATCTGGTTCAAGGCGCTCACCACGAAGTTCACCTCGACCACCAACTACGCCTCGGCGCGCACCGGCACGCTCGCGGTGGCCGGTGAGCTGTACGGCACGACGTCCACCGAGTACAAGGCGGTGCAGGACGCGTGGGCCGGCATCAACGTCGGCGCCCGCTCGGACGGCGGCGGCGACCCCGACCCGGGCGACGGCAAGACCTTCACCAACGACACCGACGTCACGATCCCGGACTACCCGGGCGCGGCGGTCACCTCGTCCGTGACGGTCTCCGGCATCAGCGGCAAGGCGCCGTCCGCGCTCAAGGTCGGCGTCGACATCCGGCACACCTGGAGCGGTGACCTCCAGGTCGACCTGATCGGCCCGAGCGGCAAGGCCTACCGGCTGCACAGCTCCTCGTACGACCCGACGGAGAACATTCAGGCCACCTACTCGGTCAACGCCTCCACGGAGACGGCCAACGGCACCTGGAAGCTGCGCGTGCGCGACCTCGGCTACCAGGACACGGGGTACGTCAACAGCTTCAAGCTGACGTTCCCGTAGGCCCGTTGCGGCAGCCGCCGCAGCACCCCTCGCACGGGGCGCGTCGCACCGGAGGCCCGACTCCCCGGTGCGGCGCGCCCGTTCACGTTCACGGCCGGCGTTTTGCGTTCGCATTACGTACGTCAGTTTTCGCTCAACGAACGAATTCCGGCCAACCTGCGGTTGCGTACATGACATCTCCGGTTCTCAACTGCCACAGTTTTCCCGCAACTCCCGCACGGCAAAGCTCACCCCCCACATCCTCAAGAGGAGCTTTCTTCGTGACCTCCCACATATCGCGGCGTACCACTGTGTCCATCGCCACGGCCGTCGCCGCCGGCGCCCTGCTCGCCGGCGCGCTCTCCACCACCGGCGCCGCCGCCCAGCCCACCGCCTCCGACACCTCCGTCTCCGCGGCCACCCCACTGGCCCTGAGCGGCACGGCCCGCACGGCCCTCGTCAAGGACGCGAGCGCCCGGACGGCCACCGTGGCCAAGGAGCTGAAGCTCGACGCCAAGGAGAAGCTCGTCGTCCGTGACGTCGTCAAGGACCGCGACGGCACCACGCACACCCGCTACGAGCGCACCTACGACGGCCTGCCCGTCCTCGGCGGCGACCTGATCGTCCACGAGACGAAGGCCGGCAAGCGCGAGGGCGTCACCCGCGCCACGTCGAAGTCCATCGACGTCAAGACCTCCGGCGTCACCCTCAAGGGCGCCCCGGCCGGCGCCCGCAAGGTCGTCTGGGCCGCGACCGGCACCCCGCGGCTCGCCTACGAGAAGGTCGTGAAGTCCACCAAGAAGGACGGCACGCCGAGCAGGCTGCACGTCGTCACCGACGCGGCCACCGGCAAGAAGATCTTCCAGTACGACGACATCCGCACCGGTGCGGGCGAGTCCCAGTACAGCGGCAGCGTGGAGATCGGCACCAAGCAGGACGGCTCCTCGTACGCCCTGACCGACGACACCCGCGGCGGCCACTCCACGTACAACCTGGAGAACGGCGAGTCCGGCAAGGGCACGCTGTTCACGGACGACGACGACAAGTGGGGCGACGGCACGAACAACGACGCCGCCACCGCCGGTGTCGACGCCGCCTACGGCGCCCAGCTCACCTGGGACTACTACAAGAACGTGCACGGCCGCAGCGGCATCAACGGCGACGGCAAGGGCGCCTACTCCCGCGTCCACTACGGCGACTCGTACGTCAACGCCTTCTGGGACGACAGCTGCTTCTGCATGACCTACGGCGACGGCGAGGGCAACAAGGCGCCGCTCACCTCGATCGACGTGGCCGCGCACGAGATGAGCCACGGCGTCACCTCCGCCACCGCGGGCCTCGTCTACAGCGGTGAGTCCGGCGGCCTGAACGAGGCGACCTCCGACATCTTCGGCACGTCCGTCGAGTTCTACGCGGACAACCAGAAGGACGTCGGCGACTACCTCATCGGCGAGATGATCGACATCAACGGCGACGGTTCGCCGCTGCGTTACATGGACAAGCCGAGCAAGGACGGCGCGTC
>NZ_WWIA01000954.1 GCF_009870065.1 Streptomyces sp. SID5785
CGCGGCGACCCAGCGCCGCCGGCCGCCCGGCTCCGCGGCGGCCGCCTCCCGGGCCAGCCGCACGCTCGACGCGATGAGCGCCGCCGCCCCGGCGGACCCGGTGCCGCGCCGCGCGAACCCCTCGAACGTCGCCTGGTAGCTCGCGGTGATCGCCACGTCCGCGCCCGCCGCGTAGTAGGCCCGGTGCGCGGCGACGATCGCCTCCGGCGCCTCGGCGAGCAGCCGGGCCGACCACAGCGCGTCGCTCAGGTCGTGCCCGGCGGACTCCAGCTGGTTCGACAGACCGCCGTCGAGGACGAGCGGCCCGGCGGCGAGTGCCTCGGTGAACGGGGTGCTGATCATGCGACCGACGATAACGCCGCGCCCGCGCCATGATCCGCCGGACAGGTCCTAGCGGACGGTCAGGACCAGCTTGCCCGTGACCCGGCCCGTCTCGCCCTCGGCGTGCGCCTTCGCCGCGTCCGCCAGCGGGTAGGTGCCCGACACGTGCACCTTCAGGCGGCCCGATGCCACGAGGTCGGCCACGGCCTTCATGCCGGCCTGGTCGTGCTCGACCAGCATGCTGGTCGCCCGGACACTCAGCTCGGCCGCGCGGGCGTGCACCTCGTCCATCCGGACCGGCAGGATCGACACCAGGATGCCGCCCGGGACCAGCGTCTCCAGGGAGCGCAGCCGGGTCTCGCCGGCCAGCGGGTCGAGCACCACGTCGACCTCGCCCGCCTCCTTCACGAAGTCCGCCGTGCGGTAGTCGATCACCTCGTCGGCGCCCAGCCCCCGCACGAAGTCGTGCTTCGCGGCGCTCGCCGTCCCGATCACGTGGGCGCCCCGTGCCTTGGCGATCTGCACGGCGACGTGCCCGACCCCGCCCGCGGCCGCGTGGATCAGGACCCGCTGCCCGGGGCGCAGGTCCGCGTTGTCGACCAGGGCCTGCCACGCGGTGAGGGACACCAGGGGCAGCGCCCCGGCCTCGGTGTGGCTCAGCCCGGCCGGCTTGTGCACGAAGGCGCGGGTCGGCCCGGTCACGTACTCGGCGTGCGAGCCCGCTCCGTAGGGGTACGGCAGCATGCCGAACACCTCGTCGCCGGGCGCGAACAGCGACACCCCGGCTCCCACGGCCGTCACCGTGCCCGACACGTCCCAGCCGAGCACGAACGGCGGCTCGCCCAGGTACAGGCCGAAGGCCCGGTGCTTCCAGTCGGTCGGGTTGACCCCGGCCGCGTGCACCGCGACGAGGATCTGGCCGACGCCCGGGTCGGGCCGCGGGATCTCGGTCTCGTGCAGGACGTCGGTACCGCCGAGGGTCTCCTGGCGGATCGCGCGCATCGTGTTCTCGGTCATGACTCAAGACTGCGGGCCGCCGGGTCCACCGGCAATGGCAAGATGGTCATCCAGCGATACGATCGTGCCATGACCGTCTCCGACGCGGCCTTCCTGGCCGCCCCGCCGCACCGCGTCGTCGTCCTCGCCCTCGACGGCGTCTACCCCTTCGAACTGGGCATCCCCAACCGGGTGTTCCCCGAGGTCGACGGGGCGTACGAGGTGATCACCTGCACGGCGGCGGACGACCGCACGGTCCGGACGAGCGCGGACTTCACGATCACCGTGCAGCACGGCCCGGAGGCCCTCGACCTCGCGGACACGGTCGTCGTGCCGCCCTACGACCTGCGCCGCATCGCCGAGGAGCTGCCGGACGAGGTGCGGGCCGCGCTGCACCGCATCCGGCCCGGCACCCGCCTCGTGTCCATCTGCACCGGCGCGTTCACGCTCGCCGCCGCCGGGCTGCTCGACGGCCGGCCCGCGACGACGCACTGGGCGCTCACCGACGTCTTCCGGCGGATGTTCCCGCAGGTCCCGCTCGACCCCGACGTGCTGTTCGTCGACGACGGCGACCTGCTCACCTCGGCCGGCGCGGCGTCCGGCGTCGACGTCTGCCTGCACCTGGTGCGCGCCGACCACGGCAGCGCGGTCGCCAACCAGGTCGCCCGGCGCTGCGTCGTCCCGCCCTGGCGCGAGGGCGGCCAGGCCCAGTACATCGAGCGGCCCGTGCCGCCCGAGCCGGACGCGGGCACCGCGGCCACCCGCGCCTGGGCCCTGGAGCGGCTCGACCAACCGCTCGCCCTGCGCGAGCTCGCCGGGCACGCCCGGATGAGCCCGCGGACCTTCGCCCGCCGCTTCCAGGAGGAGACCGGGACGAGCCCCGGCCGCTGGCTCATCCAGCAGCGGGTGCGGCGGGCCCGGCACCTCCTGGAGGCCAGCGACCTGCCCGTCGACCGGATCGCGGCCGAGGTCGGCTTCGCGACCGGCGCGTCCCTGCGCCGCCATCTGCACGCGGCGATCGGGGTGACCCCGGTGGCCTACCGCCGCACGTTCCAGGTCGACGGCGCACCGCAGGTCACCGGCTGACCGGCGCCTCCCGGTCCGCGGCCGCGGCCGCCTCGACCGCCTGAGGCGTCCAGCGCTCCAGGTCCCGCAGCCAGGCCCGCGCGTTCCCGTCCGACGGGGCGCGCCAGTCGCCGCGCGGGGACAGCGAGCCGCCCGCCGACACCTTCGGCCCGTTCGGCATCGCGGACCGCTTGAACTGGGCGAACTGGAAGAAGCGCTTGCAGAAGTACTCCAGCCAGTGCCGGATCTCCGCCAGGTCGTAGCTCCCCCGGTCCTCCTCCGGGAAGCCGGGCGGCCAGGCACCCGCCGCGCTGTCCCGCCACGCGTGCCACGCCAGGAACGCGATCTTCGTCGGCCGGAACCCGTACCGGAGCACGTGGAACAGGGTGAAGTCGTGCAGCGCGTACGGGCCGATCTTCGACTCCGTGGACTGCATCTGCTCACCCGGCACCAGCTCGGGGCTGATCTCCGTGTCCAGGATCGCGGTCAGCGTCCTGCCGGCCTCGTCGCCGAACTGCCCGCTGCTGACCACCCACCGGATCAGATGCTGGATCAGCGTCTTCGGCACACCCGAGTTCACGTTGTAGTGGCTCATCTGGTCGCCGACGCCGTACGTGCACCAGCCGAGCGCCAGCTCGGACAGGTCCCCGGTGCCGAGCACGATGCCGCCGCGCTGGTTCGCCAGCCGGAACAGGTAGTCGGTGCGCAGGCCCGCCTGCACGTTCTCGAACGTCACGTCGTAGACCGGCTCGCCCTCGGAGAACGGGTGGCCCATCTCCTTCAGCATCAGCCGTGCCGTGTCCGTGATGTCCAGCTCGGCGGCGGTGACCCCGAGCGACTCCATCAGCCGGTGCGCGTTGGACTTCGTGTGGTCGCTCGTCGCGAAGCCCGGCATCGTGTACGCGAGGATGTCGCTGCGCGGCCGTCCCATCCGGTCCATCGCACGGGCCGCGACGATCAGCGCGTGCGTCGAGTCGAGTCCGCCCGAGACCCCGATGACGACCTTCGGGTCCCCGATCGCGCCCAGCCGCTGCACCAGGCCCGACACCTGGATGTTGTACGCCTCGTAGCAGTCCAGCGCGAGGCGCTCCGCGTCCGCCGGCACGAACGGGAAGCGCTCGACGCGGCGGCGCAGCCCGAAGTCGGTGTCCGGCGCCCCCAGCGTGAAGTCCACCCGGCGGAAACCGCCGGTGCGCGCCGCGTGCGTACGGCGGTTGTCGTCGAACGTGCCCATCCGGCGCCGCTCCTGCATCAGCAGGTCCAGGTCGACGTCCGCCACCGCGAACTGGTCGCCCTGCGCGAAGCGCTCCGTCTCCGCGAGCAGCACGCCGTTCTCGTGGACCATCGTCTGGCCGTCCCACGACAGGTCCGTGGTCGACTCCCCGAGGCCCGCCGCCGAGTACACGTACGCGGCCAGACAGCGCGCCGACGCCGAGCGGCACAGCAGCGCGCGGTCCTCGGCGCGGCCCACCGTGATCGGGCTGCCCGACAGGTTGAGCAGCACCGTCGCCCCGGCGAGCGCGGCCTCGGCGCTCGGCGGCACCGGCACCCACATGTCCTCGCACACCTCGGCGTGCAGCACGAGCCCGGGCACGTCACCGGCCGCGAACAGCAGGTCCGTGCCGAACGGCACCTCCGCGCCGCCGACCCGGATCGTGCCGCCCCGCTCGTCGTCGCCGCCCGCGATCTGCCGGCGCTCGTAGAACTCCCGGTAGTTCGGCGGGTACGACTTCGGCACCACGCCGAGCACCCGGCCCCGGTGGATCAGCACCGCGCAGTTGTAGATCCGGTGCCGGTGGCGCAGGGGAGCACCCACCGCGAGCACCGTCATGAGGTCCGCGGAGCCCGCCACCACGTCCGCGAGCGCGGTCTCGACCTCGTCCAGGACCGGGTCCTGCAGCAGCAGGTCCTCGATCGAGTAGCCCGTCAGGCCCAGCTCGGGGAAGACGGCGACGGCGACGCCGTCCCGCGCGCACTGCCGCGCCTGGCGCAGCACCGCCTCGGCGTTCGCGAGCGGGTCGGCGACGGCCGCGTGCCCCGTGCAGGCGGCGACGCGGGCGAGACCTTGGGAGTAGATCGACCGGAAGTTCACCCGCCCATCATGTCAACCGGCCCGGACCGCTGCGCGGCGGGACCCGGCCTGCCGCACGGCGGGACCCGGGCCGCGGCTCAGGCGCCCACGACGGCCCGCACCAGCGCGTTCGCGAACTTCCCCGTGGGGTCGAGGCGCCGCACCAGCGCCGCGAACTGCGGGCTGCGCGGGTAGCGCTCCGCGAGCCGCGCCGGGTCCGCCGTGAACACCTTCCCCCAGTGCGGCCGCGCCCCGAATTGAGCGAGGCGGTCCTCCACCAGCGACACGACGGGCAGCACCCGGCGCGTCTCGGCGACCCACGTGAAGTGGAACGCGACGGTGTCCCGTCCGTACGCCGGGCTCAGCCACTGCGTGTCCGCCGCCACCGTCCGCACCTCGCACACCTGGAGCACCGGTGCGATCCGGTCCCGTACGGCGTCCAGCGCGGCCAGGGCCGCCCCGGCACACTCCCGCGGCAGCAGGTACTCGGACTGCAGCTCGTCCCCGCTGCTCGGCACGAACCCGGCGCGGAAGTGCGGCAGCCGCTCGTGCCACGGTCCGGGCACCCCGCCCTGCTCGGTGCAGTTCTCCGCGGGCATCCCCGGCACCGGATGCCGGGCCTCGGCCACCGGCGCTGCCCACGGGAAGCCGACGGGCTCCGGCGTCCGCTGCTTCGCCCACACCTGGACGAACCGCGGCCCGCGCCAGTCCGTGAACAGACTCACGCTGTACGCGGCCGACGTGACGGCGTCGAAGTCGAGCCCCCGGAAGGGCAGTTCGCCGAAGACGTGCTGGGTGACGCCGTACGACGGCTCCGCGTCGAGGGTCAGCGAGAGCACCGCCCCGAGCGCGCCGAGCGCGACCACCGCCCCCTCGAAGCCGGTCTCGCCGCGCGACAGGGTCACCACGTCGCCGGACGCGGTCAGGATCTCCACGGCGCGCACGGCCTCGGCGAGCGACCGGTTCGCATTGCCCGACCCGTGCGTACCGGTCGCCACGGACCCGGCGACGGAGATGTGCGGCAGGGACGCCATGTTCGGCAGGGCGAGTCCCCGGGCGTCGAGCGCGGCGGCCAGCTCCGCGTACCGCACCCCGCCGCCGACCCGCACCGTGCGGGCGCGCGTGTCGACGTCGACCCCGCCGCCGAGTCCGGCCAGCGACACCAGCGCGCCGTCCCGGCCCGCGTCCACGTCCGCGATCCGGTTGAACGAGTGCCCGCTGCCGAGCACCCGCACGTGCGGGCTCGCCGCGACCAGCGCGCGCAGCTCGCCGAGGGAGCCGGGGCGGTGCAGCCGGTCGGTGGAGAAGGCGATGTTCCCGGCCCAGTTCACCGGTGCGGCCGCTGCGGGCGCGGCGGAGGGGACGGCGGGATCGGTGGCTGCGCGCTCGTGCACGGGGGTGCCCCCTTCTTCGGGCTTCGGGAATCGGCCTCCCGGCGATTGGATCACGACGCCCCCGGCGCGCCCAGGGGGTCGCAGCGGGGCCCCCGGAAGGTCCGGGGGACATCCGGGGGCATACCGTGAGAGGCGAAGCACGGCCCGGCAGGAACAAGGAGTGGGTGTACGGGATGGACGCGAAGGCCGACAAGGCGGAGAGCCGCACGGCGCTGGTCGAGGACCTGATGGAGCGCTTCCCGCACGTCCCCAAGGAGGCGGTCTTCAAGGAGGACCTGCTGCGGGGCGGTGTGGCGTTCGACCCGTCGGCGCTGAGTGACAACGAGGGCGGCGAGGTCAAGCCGAAGTCCTACTTCATCTTCTCCTTCGACCACGGCACCCTGCCCGAGCTGGGCGAGGCCGCGCTGCGCCGCCCGCCCGAGGAGATCGTCCTCACCGGCGGCCCCTACGACCTGCGCCGCACCGTCGTCTCGGTCCGCGTGAACCCGTCGTCCCCGTACCGTGTCGCGGCGGGCGAGGACGGCATGCTCGGCCTCTACCTCGACGGGAAGCGCATCTCGGACGTCGGCGTGCCCCCGATGCCGGAGTACTACCGGCACAAGCTCTCCAACGGGAAGTCGGTCATGGAGGTGGCCCCCACCATCCAGTGGGGCTACCTGATCTACCTGACCGCGTTCCGCGTGTGCCAGTACTTCGGCGCCAAGGAGGAGTGCCAGTACTGCGACATCAACCACAACTGGCGCCAGCACAAGGCGGCCGGACGCCCCTACACGGGCGTCAAGGACGTCGACGAGGTCCTCGAGGCGCTGTCGATCATCGACCAGTACGACACCGCGAAGGCCTCCACCGCGTACACGCTCACCGGCGGCGCCATCACCTCGAAGGTCCAGGGCCTCGACGAGGCGGACTTCTACGGGCGCTACGCCAAGGCCATCGAGGAGCACTTCCCGGGCCGCTGGATCGGCAAGGTCGTCGCGCAGGCGCTGCCCAAGGACGACGTGCAGCGCTTCAAGGACTACGGCGTGCAGATCTACCACCCCAACTACGAGGTGTGGGACGAGTACCTGTTCAAGATGTACTGCCCGGGCAAGGAGCGCTACGTCGGCCGCGACGAGTGGCACAAGCGCATCCTCGACTCCGCGGAGATCTTCGGCGCGCGCAACGTCATCCCGAACTTCGTCGCCGGTGTCGAGATGGCCGAGCCCTTCGGCTTCAAGACGGTCGACGAGGCCATCGCCTCCACCACGGAGGGGCTGCGCTTCTTCATGTCGCAGGGCATCACCCCGCGCTTCACCACCTGGTGCCCCGAGCCGACGACCCCGCTCGGCAAGGCCAACCCGGCGGGCGCTCCGCTCGAGTACCACATCCGGCTGCTCGACGCGTACCGCTCCACGATGGACGACTTCGGCCTGTCGTCCCCGCCCGGCTACGGCCCGGCGGGCGCCGGCCGCGCCGTCTTCTCGGTGAGCTCCTTCATGGACAGCCTCGCACCGAACGCGGAGTCGGTGGAGATCTGACCGGCCGGTCCCGGCCGCGGGCGCGCGGGGCCTGGTCGCGCAGCTCCCCGCGCCCGGCGACGAGGAAGAGGAACCGGCGGAGCCGGGGCGCTACGCCGCCTCGGCGACAGCCTCCGCGCCCTCCCCGAGCAGCTCCCGCACGAGCTTGCCCCGAACCCCCGCCGCCCCCTCGGAGAGCAGCGCCGACAGCACCGCCACCCGGGTCTGCCCGGCCCGCAGCACCCCGCTGAGCACCGCCCCGGCGGCGACGAGGTCCACGGCGCCGCCCCCGGTGTAGATCTCGGCCAGCGGACCGGCCGGCACCCGCGTGGAGACGGCGACGAGCACGCCCGCCGCCACGGCGGAGCCCACCGCCTCGACGAACTCCGGCGTCGCGTTCCCCGCGCCGGTCGCCACCAGCACGATGCCGCGCGCACCCGCCGCGACCGCCGCTTCGAACAGCGCCGGATCGGCGTCGCTGTGGTGCATCACGATGTCGACGCGCGGTATCGCGGCCCCGGCGGGCGGCACGGCCAGCGGCGCCGGACGCTGCGGGGTGCGGCGGATGTCGACCCGGCCGAAGCCGAGCCGGCCCAGCGGCGCGGGGGCCGACGGGTCGGCGAACGCGTCCGCCGCGAGGGTCTGCGTCTTGACGGTGCCGCGTGCCGCGTGCACCTTGCCGTCGAACACGACCAGGACGCCCAGGTCCCGTGCGAAGGCGGCGACCTGCAGCGCGTCGTACATGTTCCCCGGGCCGTCGCCGTCCGTGGCGCCGAGCGGCTTCTGCGCACCGGTGAAGACGACCGGGCGCGGGTCGTCGTGGTGCAGGTCCAGGAGGAACGCGGACTCCTCGAGGGTGTCCGTGCCGTGCGTGACGACGATGCCGTCGACCGACGGGTCGGCCAGCACCTCACGCACGGTGCGCAGCAGGGTGAGCTGGCGCTCGGTGGTCATCCGCGAGCTGTTCACGTTGAACAGGTCGACGACCCGGACCTCGACCCCGTCCGGCACGGCGGCGCTGGCCAGCACGGTGTCCCCGCCCGCGTCGGCGGCGTAGCCGGTGCCCTGCCAGCGGCTGGCGATGGTGCCACCGGTGCTGATGAGGGTGATGCGCTTGGGTTCCATGGTGGCTGCCTCACGGGTCGCGGGGGGTCACGGGCGCGTGACAGGGCTGTTCATCGCAAGGGTAATGCGAACGAGGCGCAATGCGATTGCTGATCTGCTGGCTCATCGCGCGTAGCGTGCGAGATGATTGCGCGATGGACAGGATCGACATGAATATCTTGCGCGAGCTTCAGGCGGACGGGCGGCTCAGCAACCAGGAGCTCGCGCAGCGCGTGGGCCTGAGTCCGTCCCCGTGCATGCGGCGGGTGCGCCAGCTGGAGCAGGACGGCGTCATCCAGGGGTACCGGGCGGTCATCGACCCGGAGGCGGTCGGCCGCGGCTTCGAGGTGCTCGTGTCCATCGAGGTGCGCCGCGACCGGGAGTCCGTGGAGGCCTTCGAGCGGGCGCTCCAGGACATCCCGGACGTGATCGAGGCCTACCGCCTCTTCGGCAGCCCCGGCTGTCTGCTGCGGATCGCCGTCGCGGACCTCGCCGCGTACGAGCGACTGTGGATCGAGCGGCTCACCGCGCTCGGCGGGGTCACGGAGGTGAACTCGCAGATCATCATGAAGCGGGTCAAGGAGCCGGAGGGCCTGCCGGTCCCGGAGCGGCCCTCCGTCTAGGGCCTGTCGGTGCTCGATCGGGGCGAGGTGTGCGTCATGGTCTAGACCAAGAGGTCTAGACATGTCAAGGGTGCTGTGCCACGGTGTCCGGCGGAACACCCCGTGCTCTTCTTTGCTCTGAGAACTCGTCAACCGAGCAGAAAACGACAGGTGTTGACGCCCTCCCGAGTGCCGCCACCGGGCGTCGAACGGATCGGAGACCCGTGAAGAGATCCCCGAACAGCTCCCCGAAGAGAGCCCGCTCGCTCGGCGTCGCGCTCGTGGCCGGTGCCCTCGCCGCCGGCCAGCTCGCCGCACTCGGCCCCGCGGCGCACGCCGCCCAGCCGGCCGCGGCCTCCGCACAGCGCCCCCTGCCCACCGTCTCGCCCGCTCCGCTGTCCCTCGCGCGCGAGGGTGGCGACGCCGAGGTCACCGGGCGCGTCGCCGTCGTCGCCGACGGCCGGACCGACGCCGCCGCCCGCGACCGCCTCGTGCGCGAGCTCAGGGCCCACGGCGCCGACCGCGTCGACGTCCGCGCACCCGGCGCCGCCGTCCCCGCCGGTGTGCTCACCGTGCGCCTCGGTCCCGCCGGCCGGCCCGACATCGCCCGCGCCCTCGGCGAGGTGACCGCCCCCGACAGGGCCGAGGGCTACGCCCTGCGCGTCACGTCACGCGGAGCGGCGCGCGAGGTCGCCCTCGCCGGCCACGACGCCACCGGCCAGTTCTACGCCGTGCAGACCCTCCGCCAGCTCTTCGTCCGGTCCGGCGGCGGCTGGCGCGTCGCGGGCGCCCGCGTCGAGGACCGGCCGGCCATGCCGCTGCGCGGCACCATCGAGGGCTTCTACGGGCAGCCCTGGACGGCCGCCGAACGGCTCGACCAGATGGACTTCTACGGCGACGTCAAGGCCAACACCTACGTGTACGCGCCCAAGGACGACCCGTACCACCGCGACAAGTGGCGCGACCCCTACCCGGACGACAAGCTCGCCGAACTCGGCACCCTGGTGCGGCGGGCCGACGCCAACCACGTCCGCTTCACCTTCGCGCTCTCCCCGGGCGGTTCGGTCTGCTACTCCGACCCCGCCGACCGCGCGGCCCTGAAGACCAAGCTCCAGGCCGTCTACGACCTCGGCGTGCGCGCCTTCTCCCTCCCGCTCGACGACATCAGCTACACCGAGTGGAACTGCGCGGGCGACGAGGCCGCCTACGGCGCACCCGGCCGCGAGGCCGCCGCCCGGGCCCAGGTCGACCTCCTCAACGACGTCCAGAAGAACTTCGTCGCCACCCACGAGGGCACCCACCCGCTCCAGACGGTCCCCACCGAGTACGGCGACCTCACCGACACCGCGTACAAGCAGACGATGCGCGCGACACTCGACCCCGACGTCGTCGTCATGTGGACCGGCACCGCCGTCGTCCCGCCCGCCATCACCGACGAGCAGGCCGACGCCGCCTCCCGGCTCTTCGGCCGCAAGGTCTTCGTGTGGGACAACTACCCCGTCAACGACTTCGGTCAGACCAGTGGACGGCTGCTCCTCGCCCCCTACGACAAACGCGAGGCGGGACTGTCGGAGCACCTCAGCGGCATCGTCGCCAACCCGATGAACCAGCCCTACGCCAGCAAGATCGCCGTCTTCGGAGCCGCGTCCTTCGCCTGGAACGACCGCGACTACGACGCACAGGCCACCTGGAAGGCCGCCACGGACCACCTCGCGGGCGGCGCCCCCGAGGCCGCCCGCGCGCTGCGCGTCTTCGCCGACCTCGAGCACCTCGCGCCCACCTTCGGCGAGACCCCCTGGCAGGAGCAGGCGCCGCAACTGGCCGCCCGCATCGACCGGTTCTGGACCGCATGGAAGGCCGGCGACCGCACCGAGGCACTCTCCGGCCTGCGCGGCTACGCCCGGCAGATCGCCGCCGCGCCCGGCCGCATCCGCGCCGGTTCGGTCGAGCCCGGCTTCGTCGCCGACGCCGCGCCCTGGCTCGACGCCACCGCGCTGTGGGGCCGGGCCGCCGTCGCCATGACCGACGCCCTCGCCGCCCGCGTCGACGGCGACGTGGACCGCGCCCGGGAACTCCTCGCCGAGTCCCGCACCCTCCAGGAACAGGCCGCCGCGGTGAAGGTCGACCCGGCCCGCAACACCTGGGGCAAGGCCCCGGTGAAGGTCGCCGACGGCGTGCTCGACACGTTCCTCGTCCAGGCCGACACGATGCTCGAACTGTGGGACTCCGCCGGCGGCTCCGAGAACCTCGCCGTGCAGGGCACCGCCACCGCCTCCAGCGTCGAGCAGGACCTCGACCGGCTCAAGGCGGCGAACGTCAACGACGGCTCCTACCAGACCCGTTGGGCCTCCGGCTACGCCGACGACTCCTGGGTCAGGATCAAGCTCGCCGCCCCCGCGAAGGTCGCCGCGGTCACCCTCGCCTGGGAGAGCGCCTGTGCCGCCGAGTACCGGGTCGAGACCTCGGCCGACGGCGTCCACTGGACCACCGCCGCCACCCGCACCCCGGCCGCCTGCGGCACCGACGTCGTCCGCCTCACGCCCGGCGAACCCGTCTCCTACGTCCGCATGCAGGGCGTCAGACGAACCTC
>NZ_WWIA01000955.1 GCF_009870065.1 Streptomyces sp. SID5785
GCCGCCGAGCTCGGCGCCACGGTCCACATGCCCCGTATCGGCTGCGGCCTCGCGGGCGGTCGCTGGTCCCGCGTCGAGCCGATGGTCACGGAGCGGCTCGTGCGCCGCGGCACACCCGTCACGGTCTACGACCACGACGGCTGAGCCGGCCCGTGGCGGACGGGAGTTGTGCCGTCCTGCCGGGCGGGTAGGACACAGGCATGGCGATGGTTCCGTGGGACGTCCGGGGCACGACGGGACGGCTCGCCGTTCTCGCGGCCGCGGTGGCGACGGTGCTCGTGACGTCCGCGCGGCTGCGGCCCCGGCGCGGCGCGGCGGGCGCCGGTACGGCCGGCCGGGTCCGGCCGAGGATCGTGCCCGCGCGGCCGGTCCCCGGGCCCGTCACCGAGCACGGCGCCGCCGTCGGCGACCTGTGCACCTGCGTCTCCGAACTCGCCTCCGACCTGGCCAAACGCTACGGCGACGCGCCGTAGCACGGGGTGCGCGGCGCATACTGGAGACACGGCCCCATCCGTGCACCGCCGCCTCACCGGACCCGCCATGAAGCAGCCCCGACCGGACCCGTCCCCGCCGCCGCCCGGCGGCATCCTGTGGGACACCGCCGGTGACATCCGCTCGCTGGCGGCCCTGCCCGCCGCGTTCGTCCTCCAGGTCGCCCACCCCGCCGTCGCGGCCGGCGTCGACGAGCACTCCGTCTTCCGCACCGACCCGTGGGGCCGCGGCGCGCGCTCACTGAAATCGGTCCTGCTCTGGGTGTACGGGGGAGAGGCCGCCACCGAGGAGGGCCGCCGGCTGCGCCGCGTCCACCGCACCGTCCGCGGCACGGGCCCCGGCGGGCGGCCGTACCACGCGCTGTCACCGGACCTCTACGCCTGGGTGCACGCGACCGGATACCCCGTCGCCCGGTACGCCCGCCGCTACTTCGCCCGGCCCTTCACCGCCGAGGAGGACGAGCGGTTCTACGCGGAGTGGCTCATGGTCGGCCGGATCCTGGGCATCGAGGACCGGGACATGCCGGGGTCCACCGCCGCGTTCTGGCCGTACTACCGCCGGATGCTGGCCGAGGAGATCGGGCCGAACGCGGTGGTCGCCGAGCTCACCTCGAAGGACCGGGCGCTACCGGCGCCGCCGGGGGCCGTCCGGCTCGTGTGGCCCGTGCTGCGGCCCCTGGTCGTGCGGGGGCTGCGCTTCCTGACGGTGGGGCTGCTGCCCCCGGAGGCACGCGGGGCGCTGGGGCTGGACTGGTCGGCCAGGGACGAGCGGGTGCTGCGCCGTGTCGCCGTGCCGGTGCGATGGATCGTCCCGCGGCTGCCGGAACGGCTGCGGTACCTGGGCGTCGCCCGCCAGGCGCGCGCCGATCGCCGGCTGCGGGCCGGTGGGTGCTGATCGCGCCCCGCGGCGAAGCCGCAGGGCGGACCGGTCCCCACCGGACCCGCGGACGCCACCCGACGCTCCCGGGCCGCCGCCTCAGTGCGCGTCGTGCACCGAGTTCGTCGCAGCGATCTGCCGGAACGACCTGGGTTCCCGCACCGGTGCGGCCGCGACCGCCGGAGCCTCGGGCCGCACCGGCTGGTACAGCCACGTGTCGAACAGTCCTCCGAGCTTCTTCCCGGACACCTTCTCCGCGTACCGCACGAAGTCCGCGACCTCCGCGTTGCCGTACGCGTGCTGCTTCGGCCATCCCTTGAGGACGGCGAAGAACTTCTTCTCGCCGACCGCATTGCGCAGCGCCTGGATCGCGAGCGCCCCGCGGTCGTAGACAGCGGCGTCGAACTGGTTCTCCGCGCCGGGGTCGCCCGGCTTGACCGTCCAGAACGCGTCGTCCGCCGGGTGCTGCGCGTACGTGTAGTCCGCGAGCTCCTGCGCCGTGCCCTCGCCCTCCTTCTCCGACCACAGCCACTGGCTGTAGCGGGCGAAGCCCTCGTTGATCCAGATGTCCTTCCAGTTCTTCACCGAGACGCTGTCGCCGTACCACTGGTGGGCCAGTTCATGGACGACGACGGACACGTTGGAGCCGTTCGCGAACTGCTTCGGCGAGTAGAACGGCCGGGTCTGGGTCTCCAGCGCGAAGGAGGAGGGCACGTTGGGGACGTAGCCGCCGAGCGCCTCGAAGGGGTACTTCCCGTAGATCGATTCGAGCCACTCGGCGACCTCGGCCGTCCGCTCCACGCTGGCCTTGGCGGCGCCCTCGTTCGCGCCGAGGTCCTTGCTGTAGGCGTTGACCACGGGCAGGCCGTCCGCCGTGGTGTCGGTCGTGATGTCGAACTTGCCGACGGCGAGCGTGGCCAGGTAGGTGGCCTGCGGGTGGGCGGAGCGCCAGTTGAAGCGGGTCCAGCCGAGCTTCGAGCTCTGCGACTGGAGCGTGCCGTTGGAGATCGCCTGGGTGCCGTCCGGCACCGCGATCGAGACGTCGTAGGTCGCCTTGTCGCGCGGGTGGTCGTTCGACGGGAACCACCAGGCCGCCGCCTCCGGCTCGTTGGCCGCGACGCCGCCGTCCGGGGTGCGCTGCCACGAGGTGAAGCCCCACAGTTTCACGTCGGACGGCTTGCCCGCGTACTTCACGACCACGGAGAACGGGGTGCCCTTCGGCAGCCCGGCCGCCGGAGTCACCTCCAGCTCCTGCACGCCCGACCTGGTGAACGCCGCCTTCCTGCCGTTCACCCGGACCTCGCTCGCGGCGAGCCCGAGATCGAGGTCGAAGCGCGACAGGTCCTGCGTGGAGGTGGCGAGAAGGGTCGCGGTGCCCTCCAGCAGGTCCGTCTTCGGCTGGTACTTCAGCCGCAGGTCGTAGTGGGAGACGTCGTAGCCGCCGTTCCCGTACGTCGGGTAGTAGGGATCGCCGATGCCCGGCGCCCCTGGCTCGAAGTCTGCGGCCGATGCCGGGATCGCCAGCACAAGGGCGGCCGCGAGCGCGCCGGGGGCGATGAGTCTGCGGTACACGGAAACTCCAAGTCGTCGGGACGGACGCGGGGTTGATCTCGTCCGCGAGCCTATTCAGCACCCGCGCCCCGTGCGCTGTCCATGGCCCCCGCCGTCACACGATCGCCATTCGGCCGACATGCGCCCACCCGGCCCATGGACCTGTCGCCGGCGCGTGCGGCCCTCTGTCGCGCGGGAGTTGACCCGTGTAGCTTCCGCGCCATGCCGATACCTGCCAGACGCACCCCCCGCCTCTGGAGCACCCTCGTCGCCGCGGTCGTCGCCGCGCTCCTGGCCGCGCTCGTCGCCCCGGGCGCGGCCCGCGCCGCCGACCGCCCCCACGCGTCCCGGCCCGTCTACGCCTACGACACCGCGATCCGCGAGTCCGTCTGGGTCGACACCCGGCTCGACGGTGACGGCGACGGCCGTACGGACCGCGTCGCCGTCGACATCGTCCGCCCCCGCGAACCCGCGCGACAGGGCCGCCGCATCCCCGTGATCATGGACGCGAGCCCGTACTACTCCTGCTGCGGCCGCGGCAACGAGAGCCAGCTCAAGACGTACGACGCCGACGGGAACGTCGTGCAGATGCCGCTCTACTACGACAACTACTTCGTCCCGCGCGGGTACGCCGTCGTCGGTGTCGACCTCGCGGGCACCAACCGCAGCGACGGCTGCGTCGACGTCGGCGGCCGCTCGGACGTGCAGTCCGCGAAGGCCGTCGTGGACTGGCTGAACGGCCGTGCCAGGGCCTACACGACCCGCACCGGCGGCGAACGCGCCCGCGCCGCCTGGAGCAACGGCCGCACCGGCATGATCGGCAAGAGCTACGACGCCACGGTCGCCAACGGCGTCGCGGCGACCGGAGTCGAGGGCCTGGAGACCATCGTCCCGATCAGCGGCATCTCCTCCTGGTACGACTACTACTTCCAGCAGGGCGCCCCGCTCTACGACTCCGGGCCCGACTGGCTGTCCGACTACGTGGAGAGCCCGGACGCCCGCGCCCGCTGCGCCGCCGTGCAGAAGCGGCTCGTCGACGAGGCGCCCCGCAGCGGCGACCGGACGAGGCTGTGGCAGGAACGCGACTACACCGAGGACGCCCGCAAGGTGCGGGCCAGCGTCTTCGCCGTGCACGGGATGCAGGACCTCAACGTCCGCACCAAGCACCTCGGCCAGTGGTGGGACGCGCTCGCGAAGAACGGCGTGGAGCGCAAGATCTGGCTGTCCCAGACCGGCCACGTCGACCCCTTCGACTACCGCCGCGCGCAGTGGGTCGACACCCTGCACCGCTGGTTCGACCACGAACTCCTCGGCTACGACAACGGCATCGATCGCGAGCCCATGGCCGACGTCGAGCGCACGCCGGACCACTGGACCACCGACCGCGTCTGGCCGCCCGCCGCGGCCCGCGCCACCGCGCTGCGCCCGGACACCGGACCGCAGGCCGGCGTCGGCACCCTGGGGCTCGCGCCCGGCGCCGGCACCGCGTCGTTCACCGACGACCCGGACCGCTCCGAGACCGACTGGGCCGCCCGGCTCGAGACCGGCACCCCGGAGAAGGCCGGATTCCTCAGCCGCCCGCTCGGCCGCGACCTGCGGCTGTCCGGCACCTCGACCGTGACCGTCACCGCGACCCCCTCCACGTCCACCGCCCACCTCAGCGCCGTCCTCGTCGACCTGGGGCCGGCCACGATCCGCGACTACACGGGCCCGGGCGAGGGCATCGAGACGCTCACCGGCCGCAGCTGCTGGGGTCCGAGCACGCCCGGTGACAGCAGCTGCTACCTCGACACCCGGGCCGCCACCACCGAGACGGGCGCGACCGTGTTCAGCCGCGGCTGGGCGGACCTCGGCACGTACGCGGACCCGGACCGGGGCCGCCCGCTGACGCCCGGCGAGCCGTACCGGCTGACGATCTCGCTGGCCGCCGCCGACCACGTCGTGCCGAAGGGGCACCGGCTCGCCCTGATCGTCGCCGGCACCGACAAGGGCCTCATCGACCCGCCGTCCTCCCGCCCGACGATCACCCTCGACCTGTCCCGCACCGCGGCCCGCGTCCCCGTCGTCGGCGGAGCAGGTGCCTTCGCGGCCGCCACCTCGGGACACGCCCTCGCCACCCCCCAGCCGTCCACGGCCGACGGGCCCCGCACCTTCCGGCCCGGCCGCCCCGTCCCGGGAGGCAGCAACCGATGAGACCCCGCAGGCTCGCCCTGGCCGCGTTCGCCGCGGCCGCGCTCATCGCACCCCTCGTGGCCACCGCCCCCGCGCAGGCCACCCCGCACGCCCCGCGCACCGGCTTCGAGGAGACCGGCGGCGCCCGGTGGACCGGCCAGGACGAGGAGCAGCGGCTCCTGGCCGGCCTCGACCGCGCCTCCGACCGGGTCGCCGTCTCCCGCATCGGCACCACGAAGCAGGGGCGCCCGCTCCAGCTGGTCCGCATCGGCACCCGCCCCGCCCGGAACACGGTGCTCCTGATCTGCAGCCAGCACGGCAACGAGCCCTCGGGCCGCGAGGCCTGCCTCACGCGGATCCGCGACCTCGCCTACGCCGACGACCCGGCGACGCGGCGCTTCCTGGACCGCACCACCCTGCTCGTCGTGCCCACCGCCAACCCGGACGGGCGCGCCGCGGACACTCGCGGCAACTCCGACGGCATCGACATCAACCGCGACCACGTCGCGCTGAAGACCGCCGAGGCCCGCGCCATGGCCGCCGTCATCCGCGACCACCGGCCCGACGTCATCTACGACCTGCACGAGTACGGAGCGACCCCGGAGTACTACGACAAGGACCTCTTCGACCTCTGGCCGCGCAACCTCAACACGGCCCCGGCCGTGCACGACGCCGCCCGCACCCTCTCGGAGCAGTACGTGCGGCCCGCCGCGCAGGCCGCCGGGCACTCCACCGGCACCTACGGCATCTGGACCGACCCCGTCACCGGCGAACCCGTCAAGCAGACCGCGGGCGACGGCCAGGAACGCATCCTGCGCAACCTCTCCGGGCTCAAGCACGCGGTCGGCCTGCTCATCGAGAGCCGCGTGGACCCGGGCACGCCCGCCGAGGAGGCCGACCCGGCGCTCAACAACCGCCGCCGCCGGGACTCCCAGCTGCACGCCCTGGACGGCCTGTTCGACTTCGTCCAGGCCCGGCGCGGACAGATCGAGGCGGCGACCGGCGCGGCCCGTGCGGCCGGCTTCCGGGACACCGGGCCGGTCTACCTCGGCGGCGCGGACAACGACCCGGCGGAGCCCGCGGAGATCCTCCAGGACCCGCCCTGCGGCTACCGGCTCACCGCCGCCCAGTACGCGCAGGTGGGCGACGAACTGGCGCTGCACGGCATCACCGCGCGCAGATCGGGCAGGGGCTATCTGGTGCCCCTGCGGCAGTCGGAGCGGGCGCTGGTCGCGCTGCTGCTCGACGCCCGTGCGGCGTACCACCTGACGGAAGGGACGCCCGACACCGCGTGCTGAAGAGGTGTGGGACGCGTCGTGTGTGGTAGGCCCTAAAGGGTGACAACCCCTCAGAAACCACCCAACGACGCGTCCGCCCTCGACGGCGCCCCCGGCGGTCGCGGTCCGGCCACCGACCGGATCGTGTTCGGTGTCACCGCGGTGCTCACCCTGGCCTTCGTGGTCTGGGGTTCCGTGGCCACCGACAGCCTCGAGAGCGTCTCCACCCGCCTGCTCAACGGACTGATCCACAACGGCGGTTGGGCGTTCATGCTCGCCGCCACCGGCTTCGTCGTCTTCGCGCTGTGGCTCGCGATCAGCAAGTACGGCAAGATCACGCTCGGCGCGGAGGGGGAGGAGCCCGAGTTCCGCACGGTCTCCTGGGTCGCCATGATGTTCAGCGCGGGCATGGGCATCGGCCTCATGTTCTACGGCGTCAGCGAGCCGCTCGCGCACTTCAGGACGCCGCCGCCCGGAACCGACCCGGCGGACGCGGCCGAGGCCATGGAGACCGCCATGGCGACCACCCTCTTCCACTGGACGCTGCACCCGTGGGCGATCTACGCGGTCGTCGGACTCGCCATCGCCTACAGCACGTTCCGGCGCCGCCGCCGGCAGACCATCTCCTCCGTCTTCGTGCCGCTCATCGGCGAACGGCACGCGCACGGTGCCTGGGGCCGGGTCATCGACATCCTCGCCATCTTCGCCACCCTGTTCGGCTCCGCGGCCTCGCTCGGTCTCGGCGCGCTGCAGATCGGCTCCGGCTTCGAGGTCCTCGACTGGATGGACAAGGCGAGCACCGGCCTGCTCGTGACGATCATCGCGGTGCTCACCGTGGCGTTCGTCGCCTCCGCCGTCTCCGGGGTGGAGAAGGGGATCCAGTGGCTGTCGAACATCAACATGGTGCTCGCGCTGATCCTCGCCGTCTTCGTGTTCATCGCCGGCCCCACGATCATCGTGCTCGACCTGCTGCCCACCTCCCTGGGCGCCTACCTCGGCGACCTGCCCCAGCTCATCGGCCGCACCGAGGCCTCCAGCGGCAAGGGCGTCGCCGACTGGCTCGGCAGCTGGACGGTCTTCTACTGGGCCTGGTGGATCTCCTGGACGCCCTTCGTCGGCATGTTCATCGCGCGCATCAGCCGCGGCCGCACCATCCGCCAGTTCGTCGGCGGCGTCATCCTGGTCCCCTCCACGGTCAGCCTGCTCTGGTTCGCGATCTTCGGCGGCACGTCCATGAAGCTCCAGGAGCGCGGTGAGCTCGGCGGCGCCGACACCCCCGAGGCCCAGCTGTTCGGCGTGCTCCACGAGTACCCGATCGCCACGGCGAGCAGCCTGCTCGTCATGATCCTCGTCGGCATCTTCTTCGTCTCCGGCGCCGACGCCGCCTCGATCGTCATGGGCACGCTGTCGCAGAAGGGCGCGCTCGAACCGGGCCGCTTCGTCGTCATCTTCTGGGGCGTCGTCACCGGCGCCGTCGCCGCGGTCATGCTGCTCATCGGCAACGGCTCGGGCAACGCCCTGACCGGCTTGCAGAACCTGACGATCCTGGTCGCCGCGCCGTTCACCCTCGTCATGATCGGCATGTGCGTGTCCCTCATGCGCGACCTGCGCCAGGACCCGCTCATCGTCCGCGGCACCATGGGCGCCGAGGTCGTCGAGGCGGCGGTGGTCGCCGGACACCAGCAGTACAACGGCGAGTTCGAGATCCGCATCGGCCCCGGCGGCAGCCTCGAGACGGAGGGCGACCCGATCGGCAAGCACTTCCACCCCGACCCGGACGAGCCCGGTGGCGAGGAGGGCAGCGGCAGCTCCACCGGCAAGGAGGCGGACGGGACCGCCTGAACGAGGTCCGGCCGCACCGGCGCGCGGGGCCCGTCAGACACTCCCGACGAGCCCCGCCGCCTCCTCCGCACAGCCCCAGGCCACCGTCACCCCGGCGCCGCCGTGCCCGTAGTTGTGCACCAGCACCTGCCCGGAGGCGGTGGTCTCGCGCTCGACGCGCACCTCGGTCCGGGCGGGCCGCAGCCCGACCCGGTGGCCGAGCACCCGCGCCCCGGCGATCTCCGGCCGCACCGCGGCGCACCGCCGCACGATCGCCGCCGCGACGGCCGGGTCCGGCTCCAGCGACCCGTCGCCGTCCTGCGCGGTGCCGCCCAGGATCAGCCCGCCCGGCTGCGGGAAGAAGTAGGTCGTCGCCTCGGCGTGCTCGTCCGCCGCCGTGTACCAGGTGCGCACCCCCGGGTTCCGTACGACGACGAGCTGGCCGCGCACCGGCCGCACGGCCGGGTCGGGCACCAGCTCCCGCGCCCCCAGGCCCGTGCAGTTGACCACGGCCGGCGCCTCGGCGAGCGCCTCGTCCAGCGACCGCACCGTGCGGGTTTCCACCACCACCCCCGCCTCCTGCGCGGCGTCCCGCAGCCGGCGCAGATGCACGGGCATGTCGATCAGCGGCAGCCGGGCCGCGAGCCCGTGCGCCGCGTCGCGCAGCCCGGCGACCTCGGACGCCCAGGACCCGAGCCCGTCCAGCCGGGTCCCCGCGTGCACGCCCTCGACCATGCGGACGCCCGTCTCGTCCGGCCGCGCCGCCCACTCCTCGTAGAGGCGCAGCGAGCGCAGCGACCACGGGCCCACGCGGTCCTGCGGATCGATCCGGTACGGCCACCACAGGGCGCCCGCGACCGCCGAGGTGGTGCGCTCGACGGGGTCGCGCGACCAGACCCGTACGCGGCGCCCGCGCCAGGCCAGGGTGAGGGCGGTGGACCAGCCGATGACACCGCCGCCTATCACGATCACTTCGCCGTTCTCGTCACTGCTCACGCCGGGACCGTAGCGGAACGGCCGCTGCCGTGCTCACATCAGCCGTGGGAGGGGAATACTCACTCCATGTCTGCCGAGTATGCCGAGTACGCCGAGTACGCGACGTTCGGACTGGCCCCGGCGACGCGCGTCGGCGAGGTCCGTGCCCATGGTGACCACCAGATCCACCGGGACTTCGTGGACTTCATCGTCGACGGGCGCCCGCTGCTGTTCCGGCTCGCCGACCTGGACGCCGTCTCCCCGCTGGCCGCCGACATCCCGCCCGCCCTCTTCGCCGGCCACGTCAGGAGCCTGCTCCTGGAGGCCGGGGCCCCGCTCGAAGGAGGCCGCCACGTCATCTACGGCTGCCCCGAGTGCGAGGGCCTCGACTGCGGCGCCGTCACCGCGGTCATCGAGCCGGCCGCCGACGGCAGCGACGACGTCGTCTGGCGCGACTTCGCCTGGCAGACCGACGAGCACGCCGACCTGGAGGCCGACGGCTACCACGGCATAGGGCCGTTCCGCTTCCGCGGCGCCGAGTACCGTGCCGCCCTCGGCCGGCTGCTCGCCTCCACGGCCGAACCCCCGGCCCGCCGCCGGGTCCTGCTCATCGGCGCCCGCGTCGCCCTCCTCGCCCGGCTCGCCGCAGCTCTGCGCACCATCGGCATCGGCGCCGAGATCGTCCAGGACACGTCCGGCGTCCCGGCCGAGGAACTGCGCACGTACGGGGCCGTCGCCTTCGGCCGTGCCGTGGACGCGACCCGCCGCGACGCCGTGCGCCGCCAGTTCGCGGACGCGGGCGTCGACGTCGTCCACGTGGACGGACTCGCCCCCGTCGTCCCGCTCCTCGTCGCCCAGATCGAGGCCGCGCTCGACCGCGGCCCCGAGGAACGGCGCCGCCTCACCCGGCTCGTCGCGGCCGACGGCACGGCGCAGCTGCGGGTGACGTCCACCTGCCGGGTCCGGCTCACCGCCTACCGGCTCGACCGCCTGTACCGCACCCACACCCGCGACGTGTTCGACGCCGTCCTCGCCCCCGGAGACCACGGCATCCCGCTCGACGGCCGCGCGACGAGAGGCGAGTCCTTCCTGGTCGCCCGCACGACGGGCAGCGTGCTGGTGGCACCGGTGGCCCACCGGCCACGGGGCGAGGGCACCGGCCCCGGCCACGGCTAGGATCGGCCGTCTGATGACTGCCACCCTCGTAGCCAAGAACCTCGCCGCAGGTCACGGCGACCGCTCCCTGTTCACCGGGCTCGACCTCGTCGTCGCGCCCGGCGACGTGATCGGCCTCGTCGGCGCCAACGGCGCGGGCAAGTCCACCCTGCTGCGCCTCCTCGCCGGACTCGGCACTCCCGAGGACGGCGAGCTGCGGCTCTCCCCGCCCGGCGCGACCGTCGGCCATCTGCCCCAGGAGCCCGAGCGCCGGCCCGGCGAGACGGTCCGGGAGTTCCTCGCACGCCGCACCGGCGTCACCGAGGCCCAGCGCGCCATGGACGAGGCCACCCAGGCCCTGGTCGACGGCGCGCCCGGCGCCGACGACGCCTACGCGACGAGCCTGGAGCGCTGGCTCGGGCTCGGCGGCGCCGACCTCGACGAGCGCGCCGAGGAGGTCGCCGGACAGCTCGGCCTGGGCGTCGGACTCGACCAGACGATGACGTCCCTGTCCGGCGGCCAGGCCGCCCGCGCCGGACTCGCCTCCCTGCTTCTGTCCCGCTACGACGTCTTCCTCCTGGACGAGCCCACCAACGACCTGGACCTCGACGGCCTGGAGCGCCTGGAGTCCTTCGTGCGCGGGCTGCGCGCCGGGACGGTCGTCGTCAGCCACGACCGCGAGTTCCTCACCCGCACCGTCACCAAGGTCCTCGAACTCGACCTGGCCCAGCAGCAGATCAACCTCTACGGAGGCGGCTACGCGGCCTACCTGGAGGAGCGCGAGGTTGCCCGCCGGCACGCCCGCGACGCCTACGAGGAGTACGCCGACAAGAAGTCCGCCCTGGAGGGCCGCGCCCAGATGCAGCGCTCCTGGATGGACAAGGGCGTCAAGAACGCCCGCCGCAAGGCGACCGACAACGACAAGATCGGCCGCAAGTTCCGCAGCGAGTCCAGCGAGAAGCAGGCCGCCAAGGCCCGCCAGACGCAGCGCATGATCGAGCGCCTGGACACCGTCGACGAGCCGCGCAAGGAGTGGGAGCTGCGCATGGAGATCGCCGCGGCCCCCCGCTCCGGCTCCGTCGTCGCCTCCTTGCGTGACGCCGAACTCACGCGCGGCGACTTCCGGTTCGGCCCCGTCACCCTCCAGGTCGACTGGGCCGACCGCGTCGCCATCACCGGCGCCAACGGCGCGGGCAAGTCGACCCTGCTCGCGGCGCTGCTCGGCCGGGTGCCGCTCGACGCCGGACACGCCGCGCTCGGCTCGGGCGTCGTCGTCGGCGAGGTGGACCAGGCCCGCGCCCTGTTCCACGGCACCGAGAGCCTCCTCGACGCGTTCTGCGCGGCCGTGCCCGACACCGAGCCGGCCGACGTCCGTACCCTGCTCGCCAAGTTCGGCCTGAAGGCGGACCACGTGCTGCGCTCCGCCGCGACCCTCTCACCCGGCGAGCGCACCCGGGCCGCGCTCGCGCTCCTCCAGGGCCGGGGCGTCAACCTCCTGGTCCTGGACGAACCGACCAACCATCTCGACCTGCCCGCCATCGAACAGCTCGAGTCGGCCCTGGACGCCTACGAAGGCACGCTCCTCCTGGTCACGCACGACCGCCGGATGCTCGACGCGGTCCACGTCAGCCGCCGGCTCGACGTCGCCGACGGCAAGGTGAGCGAGCGCTAGATTCTTTCGCCGGCTAGTTCTTGTCCCCGAGCAGCGCGCAGACGAAGTTCTCCTGCACCGCGCGCAGCCGGCCCAGCAGAGCGGGCTCCGCCCGCTCGTTGATCTGCGCCGTCACGGAGAAGGCCAGCGAGCGGCGCCCGTCCGGCGTCGCCGCGATCAGCTGCGTGTAGCCCGCGGTGTTGCCGGTGTGCCCGAGCACCACCCCGCACCGGGTCGTGTACCGGAAGAGCGCGAGTCCGGCGTCGTTGCGCCCCGGCCCGGCGGGCTCCGACGCCCCGCCGGGCACCCAGCGCCGCTGCGCGCGCACGACGTCCCGCCCGTACAGCCGGCCGCCGGCGTAGGCGCTCACGAAGCGGCTCATGTCGGCGGGCGTCGAGACGATGCCGCCCGACGCCCACACCCCGGACATCCCGATCAGCTCGCTGACGTCCTCGGGCGCCCCGGGGCCCCCGACGTCGTAGCCGTGCAGGTACGGCTCGCGCATCCGGTAGCCCTGCGGCAGGCTCGTCCGGTGCAGTCCGAGCGGCCCGTACACGAGCCCGCCGAGGAGCCGTTCGTACGGGACGCGGGTGACCGCCTCCGCCATCAGCGCCACGGCGATGTTGTCCGAGTTCGAGTACTGGTACCGGGAGCCGGGCGGGAACCGCAGGGGCTGGTCGCGCACGTAGTCGAGCAGCCGCCGGGAGTCGAAGCGGTGGTGGGGGTCGGCGCGCAGGACGTCCCCGAAGGCGGGCGCCTGGGAGTAGTCGGGCAGCCCGCTCGTGTGGTTCAGCAACTGGCGGAGCGTCACGCCCCGCCAGGCCCGCGGCAGCTTCGGGAGCCGCCGTCCCAGCGTGTCGTCGAGCTTCAGCGCGCCGTGCCCGACGAGGGACAGGGCGACGGCCCCGCTGAACGCCTTGGCCGTGCTGGCGATCCGCATGTGATCACCGGTCCGGGGCGGCCGCCCGGTCCGCAGGTCCGCGACCCCGGCCCGCACGACGCGCTCGCGATGGCCGTCGCGCAGCACGGCGATCGCCCCGGGCGGCCCGCCGGGCGCCCGCACCAGCTCCTCCAGCTGCCGCTGCAGCGGATCGTGCGGATGACCCTCGCCCCGCTCGACGGCCTGCGCGGCCCCGGGGGCGAGCAGGGCGGCACAGGCGGTGAGGACGGTGAGGGTCCGCAGGGCCCTGAGGCCCCTCGGGGAGGTGCGGGACGTGCGGAACGTCCTGGGACAGGGGTGAGGGGACATCGGCTCTCCTGGAGGCGGTGCGCACACGATCACCGCCAGCCTCACGCGCCCCCGGCCCGGAGGCCGCCCGCACTACTGCACACAGCGCAACGACCGCGCCCCGCGAGGGGCCCGGGGCGCGACCGGCCGTGACGGACCAGCAGCGCTCCGCCCCCTCCACGGCGCGGACGGGCCCGGGGCCGACGGGCCCTAGGCCAGGCCGGCCTTCCGCAGCGCGTCGGCCATCGCCGAGTTCGACGGCGCGGGTGCGCCACCGCCCTGGCGCCCCTTGGCGCCGCCCCCGCCACCGCCACCGCCGCCGCCGGAACCACGCCCGCCCTGCGGGGACTTCTGCTGGGGCGGGCGCCGGTCCCCGCCGCGCCGGCCACGGCCGGAGCCCCGGTCCGCGCCGCCGCCGGACGAGCTGTCGTCGTCCAGCCGCAGCGTCAGCGAGATCCGCTTGCGCGGCACGTCGACGTCGAGGACCTTCACCTTCACGATGTCCCCGGGCTTCACGACGTCGCGCGGGTCCTTCACGAACGTCCGGGACAGCGCCGACACATGGGCGAGCCCGTCCTGGTGCACGCCCACGTCGATGAACGCCCCGAACGCGGCGACGTTCGTCACGACGCCCTCCAGGACCATGCCCGGCTCCAGGTCGGAGATCTTCTCGACCCCGTCCTTGAACGTCGCGGTCCTGAAGGCGGGCCGCGGGTCGCGCCCCGGCTTCTCCAGTTCCCTGAGGATGTCCGACACGGTCGGCAGGCCGAACGTGTCGTCCACGAACTCGGCGGGCCGCAGCGAGCGCAGCGTCCCCGCGTCACCGATCAGCGAGCCGACCTCGCCGCCCGTCGCCTTCGCCATCCGGCGCACCACCGGGTACGCCTCCGGGTGCACGGACGACGCGTCCAGCGGGTCGTCGCCGCCGCGGATGCGCAGGAAGCCCGCGCACTGCTCGTACGCCTTCGGGCCGAGCCGGGCGACGTCCTTGAGGCCCTTGCGGCTGCTGAACGGCCCGTTGGCGTCGCGGTGCGCCACGATGTTCTCCGCGAGGCCCGCGCCGATGCCGGACACGCGCGCGAGGAGTGGCGCCGAGGCGGTGTTCACGTCCACGCCCACGCCGTTCACACAGTCCTCGACCACGGCGTCCAGCGAGCGCGAGAGCTTCACCTCGCTCAGGTCGTGCTGGTACTGGCCGACGCCGATCGACTTCGGGTCGATCTTCACGAGCTCCGCCAGCGGGTCCTGGAGCCGGCGCGCGATCGAGACCGCGCCGCGCAGCGACACGTCCATGCCGGGCAGCTCCTGCGAGGCGAACGCGGACGCCGAGTACACGGAGGCGCCCGCCTCGCTCACCATCACCTTGGTGAGCTCCAGCTCCGGGTGGCGTGCGATGAGGTCACCGGCGAGCTTGTCGGTCTCGCGGGACGCCGTCCCGTTGCCGATCGCGATCAGGTCGACCGCGTGCTCCTTCGACAGCTTCGCCAGCTTGGCGATCGCCTCGTCCCACCGGTTCGCCGGGACGTGCGGGTGGATGACGTCCGTCGCCACGACCTTGCCCGTCGCGTCCACGACGGCCACCTTCACGCCGGTACGGAAACCGGGGTCGAGCCCCAGCGTCGCGCGCGTGCCCGCGGGCGCGGCGAGCAGCAGGTCGCGCAGGTTCGCCGCGAAGACCTTGACGGCCTCGTCCTCGGCCGCCGTGCGCAGCCGCAGCCGCAGGTCGATGCCGAGGTGCACCAGGATGCGGGTGCGCCAGGCCCAGCGGACCGTGTCCTGGAGCCACTTGTCCCCGGGACGCCCCTGGTTCCTGATCCCGAACCGGTCGGCGACGATCGGCTCGTACGAGGACGGCCCGCCGTCGGCCGGCGCCTCCTCGGGCTCCAGGGCCAGCTCGAGCACGTCCTCCTTCTCGCCGCGCAGCATCGCCAGGATGCGGTGCGAGGGGAGCGCGGTGAAGGGCTCGGCGAAGTCGAAGTAGTCGGCGAACTTGGCGCCCGCCTCCTCCTTGCCGGACTTCACCTTCGCCGCGAACCGGCCGCGCGTCCACATGCGCTCGCGCAGCTCGCCGATGAGGTCGGCGTCCTCGGAGAAGCGCTCGGTGAGGATCGCCCGGGCGCCGTCCAGCGCGGCCTGCGGGTCCGCGACGCCCTTGTCGGCGTCGACGAAGGCGGCCGCGGCGGCCAGCGGCTCGACCGTCGGGTCGCCGAGCAGGCCCTCCGCCAGCGGCTCGAGCCCCGCCTCACGGGCGATCTGCGCCTTGGTGCGGCGCTTGGGCTTGAACGGCAGGTAGATGTCCTCCAGGCGCGCCTTGGTGTCGGCGGCGCGGATCTGCGCCGCCAGCTCCTCGGTGAGCTTGCCCTGCTCGCGCACGGAGTCGAGCACGGCGGTGCGGCGCTCCTCCAGCTCGCGCAGGTAGCGCAGCCGCTCCTCGAGCGTGCGCAGCTGGGCGTCGTCGAGCGACTCCGTCGCCTCCTTGCGGTAGCGGGCGATGAAAGGCACGGTCGAGCCGCCGTCGAGCAGCTCGACGGCGGCCTTCACCTGCCGCTCCCGTACGCCGAGTTCCTCGGCAATCCTGCTCTCGATGGATCCGAGAGCAGATCCAGCAGTGCCCACAGTGGGTGTCGCCACGATCCCGTACCGCCTATGTCGACTGAGGTTGCGCCGCAATTGTGGCAGGTGGCACCGACAACGGGGGATCAGGGCGCGGCCCCGGCCGGGTCAGGCGGCCTTGCCGATGAGGTCGGCGGGGAACGCGCCGTTGCCGAGGGCCGTGCCGGCGAAGCCCGTCGCGAGCTCGGTCAGCCGGGCCACACCCGCCGTGCCCAGGTGGGCGTAGGGCGCGTGGTCCAGCCGGTCGGTGCGGGCCTCGATGCCGCGGCGCAGCGCGGTGCCCTCCTCGGTGAGGGTGAGGTCCGGGTCGTCGGTGAGCAGCCCGCGTTCGCGCAGCCGGAGCGCCGCCGCGTCGAAGTCCTCGCGGCTCCATCCGCGCGTGGCGAGCAGCCACTTCGGTGCCATGCCCTTGCCGGTCGCGACATGGCTGACGAGCGCCTCGACCGGGTCGAGGTCCGCGCCCAGCAGGGCCGCGAGATGCCCGTCTCCGCGGTGCTCGCGCAGCAGGGTCGTCGCGTGCCAGTACGCGAGGTGCGGCGCGTCCGGCACCGGGAGGTCGGCGTGGGCCGCGTACAGCGGCCGGGCGTGCCGGGTGCAGGCCTCGGCCGCGCGCAGCGCGAGGGCGGCCGCCTCGGCCATCTCCGGCGAGCCCAGCGCCTCGGGGCCGAGCAGCCGGTGCAGCGTCGCGTCGACGGCCCGCTCGCGGGCGGCGAGGACGGTGGCGGGGGACGCGACGTCCCACACCGCGGGCAGGTGCCGCGCGACGAGCTCGTGCCGGAAGTTGTAGAACGCGGCGGTCACCGTGCCCGCCCCGACGGCCCCCATCGCGGCGGACCGCGCCGCGAAGTAGGCGGCGTTGCGGTCGGTCACGCCCACGGCGGCCAGCTCCGTGCCGAGGTCCGGCGAGAAGTAGAGCGTCGAGTGGAACGGGTTCAGGACGTTGTGACAGCGGCGTGCGGTCCGCAGGGCGTCTTCAGAGGTCATGCCCGTACGTTACTGACCGGTCGGTACGGGCGACAGGGCGGGGCGCGCGCCGATGGCAGGAAAGGTGGGCTGCTCGTCATTGCGGCCGTCCGGGCGGGCCCGAAGAATGAGGGACATGCCACCCCGCACCGTCCTGGTCCTGCTCTTCGACGACGTCCAGAGCCTCGACGTCACCGGCCCCGTCGAGGTCTTCACCGGCGCGGGCCTCGCCGCCGGGACGGACCACGCCCCTTACCGCGTGGTCACCGCCTCGATGGACGGAGCACCGGTGCGCACCTCCAGCGGCCTCACCCTCGTACCGGACCTCGCGCTCGCCGACGCGCCCGCGCCGCACACGGTGCTGGTCCCCGGCGGCCAGGGCACCCGGCGCGGCGACCCCCGGCTCGTCGCCTGGCTGCGGGCGCACGCTCCGCGCGCGGAGCGTGTCGTCTCGGTCTGCACCGGGGCGATCCTGCTCGCCGAGGCCGGCCTGCTCGACGGCCGCCGCGCGACCACGCACTGGGCCTACTGCGCCCGTCTCGCCCGCGACCACCCGGCCGTCGAGGTGGACCCCGACCCCATCTACGTACGTGACGGCAACGTGGCGACCTCCGCGGGCGTCACCGCCGGCATCGACCTCGCCCTCGCCCTGGTCGAGGAGGACCACGGCCGGGACGTCGCCCTCACGGTCGCCCGGCACCTCGTCGTCTTCCTGCGCCGTCCGGGCAACCAGGCCCAGTTCAGCGTCCAGCTCGCCGCCCAGACCGCGGCCCGCGCACCGCTGCGCGAGGTCCAGCAGTGGATCACCGAGCATCCGGGGGGCGACCTGTCGGTGCCCGCGCTGGCCGAGCGCGCCCGCCTCTCGCCCCGGCACTTCGCCCGCGCCTTCCACGCCGAGACCGGCCTCACGCCCGGCCGGTACGTCGAGCGGGCCCGGATCGAGCACGCCCGGCGCCTGCTCGAGGACACCGCGGACGGCGTCGAGGAGATCTCCCGGTCCAGCGGCTACGGCACGCCGGAGGCCATGCGGCGCGCGTTCGTCAGGACGCTCGGCACGCCGCCCGCCGAGTACCGCCTCCGCTTCCGTACGCCGCTCACCCCCTGAGCACTCCGTTCTCCCCGACCGCCGACTCCACGAAGGGCACCCCATGCAGATCGCCGTCGTTCTCTACGACCGCTTCACCGCACTCGACGCCATCGGCCCGTACGAGACCCTGGGCCGGATCCCCGACGCGGACCTCGTGTTCGTCGCCGAGGAGCGCGGGCCCGTCCGCACGGACACCGGCGCCCTCGCGCTCGTCGCCGACAAGACCCTGGCGGAGGTGGCGCACCCCGACATCGTGGTGGTCCCCGGCGGCCCGGGGCAGACCCCGCAGATGACGAACGAGACCCTGCTGTCCTGGCTGCGCGAGGCCGATCGCACCAGCACCTGGACCACCTCCGTGTGCACGGGCTCGCTGCTGCTCGGCGCGGCCGGGCTGCTGCGGGGGCGGCGCGCGACGTCGCACTGGCTCGCCCTGGAGGTCCTGAAGGAGTTCGGCGCCGAGCCGACGGGGGAGCGCGTGGTCATCGAGGGCAAGTACGTCACCGCGGCAGGCGTCTCCGCCGGGGTGGACATGGGTCTCACCCTCGCCGGGAGGATCGCGGGCGACGAGCACGCCCGGGCCATCCAGTTGCTCACCGAGTACGACCCGCAGCCGCCCTACGACAGCGGTTCGCCCGAGAAGGCGCCGGCCCACCTGGTGGAGGAGTTCCGCTCCAGGAGCCGCTTCGTCCTTCAGTGACCCGGGCGCACGGGTGCCGGTACGGACCAGGTGAAGCGCGGGGCGCGGCGCTCCAGGAACGCGGCGGCGCCCTCGGCGCCGTCGCCGCTGGTACGGGCCTGCTCCGCCCAGTGCCCCGCGCGGTCGGCGCGGCCCGCCACGAACTCCTTCGCGGCGGCCTGCGTCAGCCCGGAGCGCGCGGTGAGCACCCGGGTGAACGCGGTGACCCGCGCGTCGAGCTCCGCCGCGGGCCAGACCTCGTCCACGAGACCGGTGCGCAGCGCCCGCTCCGTGCCGATCAACTCACCGGAGAACAGCAGGTACTTGGCGCTCGCCGGGCCGACCAGATCCGCCAGGCGCCGGGTCGAGGACGCCGGATAGACGATTCCCAGCCGAGCCGGGGTCACCCCGAACTGCGCGCCCTCGGCCGCGAACCGCAGGTCGCAGGCGGCCGCCAGCTGGCAGCCGCCGCCCACGCAGTAGCCGCGGACCACGGCCAGCGTGGGCTTGGGGAAGGCGGCGAGCGCGTCCTCCGCCGCCAGCGCGAGCCCCGGCGCCGCCCCCTGCCCGAGCGTGGAGATGTCGGCGCCGGCGCAGAACGTGTCCCCGGCGCCGGTCAGCACCAGAGCGCGCACCGCCGGGTCCGCGGCCAGGTCCGCGAGCAGCGGGGGCAGTGCGGCCCACATCGCGTCGGTCATGGCGTTGCGCTTCGCCGGGTGCGTGATGACGACGGTCGCGACGCCGTCGGTGACGTCGTGCGTGAGCGCCTGCGGGGTCTCGGGAGCCATGCGCCGGATGCTATCCGGCGCCCCGTGGGCGGCCCCGGCGGGCTGCCGTCCCCGTAGCACAAGCTGAAAAGCCCGGAACGGTGAAGAACCGGGACAGGATCGGTCGTGCCGTCGCCCCTGGCATACGCCAACGGTCAGATTCCGTCGATAGTCGCCGACTTGTGGTCAGTGGTGCGGTCCGGACCAGCGGATTCCCACACTCGAAGGGTGGTGACAATCGAGCGCAAGGGCGGCGACCGGACGATGAGCGACACCGGACGGGACTCCCGTCCACGTCCTCAGGACAGCGGCGGAGTGCCGCCCGGACCGGCCACGGCGGCCCCGCTGCCCTACGAGGGGGTCTGGCGGTTCACCGCGCAGGCGGTCGACGCCTCCGTGCCGCAGGCCCGCCGCGCGGTGCGCGAACTCCTCGCGCGGCAGGGCGTGCCCGTCTCCGACGACCTCGTGCACGGCCTGCTCGTGATCGTGTCCGAGCTGGTCACCAACGCGGTGCGGCACGCGGCCCTGCTCTCGCCCATGCTCGCCGTCGAGGTCGCCGTCGGCGCGGAGTGGGTGCGCGTCTCCGTCGAGGACGACCACCCTTACCGGCCGACGGCCCTGGAGGCGACCAGCGGGCAGACCGGCGGCCGCGGGCTGCTCCTCGTCCGGGAGATCACCGCGGAGGCGGGCGGAGTCTGCGACGTCGAGCACACCGCGAGCGGGGGCAAGGTGATCTGGGCCGCCCTGCCCCTCGCGCCCGCGGTGACCTGACCGCCCGCGGCGGGCGCTACCAGCCGGCCGACGGGCCCGTCAGCTCACGCACCGCGGGCCGCGCCGCGTCGAGCACGGTCATGAACCACGACGAGAACGGGTCGCGCGCGTGCCGCTCGGCCAGCTCGTCGGCCGTCACGAACGCGGTCGCCCCGACCTCGTCCGGGTCCGGGGCGAGCCGCGCCTGCACCATTCCGACGAACAGGTGGTTGAACTCCTGCTCCACCAGGCCCGAGTCCGGGTCCGGGTGGTTGTAGCGCACGGTGCCCGCCTCCGCCATCAGCGACGGCGAGACCCCCAGCTCCTCGAACGTGCGCCGGGCGGCCGCCGCGAACGGCGCCTCGCCCGGGTACGGGTGCCCGCAGCAGGTGTTCGACCAGACGCCGGGGGAGTGGTACTTGCCCGGCGCTCGCTGCTGGAGCAGCAGGCGGCCCTGCTCGTCGAAGAGGAACACGGAGAACGCCCGGTGCAGTTGCCCCGGCGGCTGATGGGCCGCGAGCTTCTCCGCGGTGCCGATCGTCCTGCCGTCCTCGTCGACGAGTTCCAGCAAGATCGCTTCTCCGGTGCCGTTCGACGAACTGTGCGCCGCGGTGGCAGGTGTGATCGGCATACCCATCCTTCGCTTCGGTCCTCGAGCCCCAAGTCTGCCGTACGGGACGAAATGTGCCCGCACGGCGCGATCCCCCGCATGTCCCGCCCGGCCGGGCCGCCGGGCGGGACCACCGTAGGGCGCGGGTCAGACGCCGAACGCGGCCGGGTAGGTGATCGTGCCCCGCGGGATCGGCGCGGAATCGCCGTCCGGGGCGAGGACCAGCGCGGTCAGCGCCTCGTCCGGCACCTCGAACGGCGCGCTGACGCCGAACCCGGACGCGGGCGTGAACCCGAACCGCGGGTAGTACTCCGGATGCCCGAGCACCACGACGAACCGCTCACCCCGCGCGCGGGCGGCATCGAGCACCGCCCGGACGACGGCCGACCCGGCGCCGGTGCGCTGGTGCTCCGGCAGCACGGCCACCGGGGCGAGCGCGGCGGCCGGCGCCCCGCCCACCGTGCAGCGCGTGATCAGCGCGTGCGCGGCGACCGAGCCGTCCGGCGCCTCGGCGACGTACGAGAGCCCGTCCAGCCAGGCCGTCGCGTCGGCGCGCAGCGCGTCCACGAGATCGGCCTCGTCCGGGGTGGGGAACGCCGCGCTGTTGACCGCGTGCACCGCCTCCCGGTCCTCGGCCGTCTCGGGCCGGGTCGGCCAGGCCCCGGCCGGGCGCAGCGCGTACCCGGTGTACCCGTACTCGCCGCCGTGCTCGCGTCGCATCGCGAGCTCGGCGCGCGTCGCCGCGAGCGCCTCGGCCATCCCGGGCCGGGCCGGATCCGCGGCCCCGGCCCGCTCGGCGAGCGGCCCGTAGTACTCGTCCCAGTCGCTCTCGGGCTGGTGGTGGACGCCGAGTACGGAGTACCCGGCGGCCGTGCACGCCCGCAGGTTCTGCGCACTCGTGCGCAGCTCGGCGTGCTCGTCCCAGAAGGCACGGGCCTCGGGGGAGGGGGTGTCGACGGTCCACTCGCACTCGGTGAGCACGAGCGTGCCGCCCGGCGCGAGCAGCGGGCGCCACCGCGCGAGGGCGGTGTCGAAGCCGATGCTGTACGCCGAGCTCTCGGCCCAGACGAGGTCGAAGGAGCCCGCCGGGTACGGCAGGTCGCCCATGTCGGCGGCGACCGCGTGCACCCGGTCGGCGAGACCGCGCTCGCGCGCGGCGGTGCGCAGTTCGCCGAGGAACGGCTCGTGCAGATCGACGGCGGTCACCTCGCCGCCGGTCGCCTCGGCGAGCAGCAGCGCGGAGCGGCCCGGGCCGCAGCCCAGGTCCAGGATGCGCGGGCGGTCGGGCAGCGGGCCCGCGAAGGAGAGCAGCTGCCGCGTGGTGGCGTCGGAGCCGGGGCCCTGCCGGGGGAGTCCGTGGTGCAGGGCGAAGAAGGAATCACGTACGACGGTGTCGTCGGTCAAGGCGAGAACCTTTGTGAAGGGGCCCGGCCGACGGCGCGCGGGAGCGCGGAACGAATCAGCCGGTGACCCGGAGAGTGGGGATGCACCTGTCGCTGCGCACGGCAGCGGTCACCGCGACGACAGTCATCAACCCACCTCCTGAGGAATGTCCGACAATCTAACACGCTCAGTGGCAGAGCCGCGCCTCGTGCTCGGCGTGACCGCTGGGCTCCAGCTGGAACGTGCAGTGCTCGACGTCGAAGTGGTCGCCGAGGCAGCCCTGCAGCTCGTGCAGCATCTTCTCGTTGCCGATGGCGCTCAGCACGTCCTGGCTGACCACGACGTGCGCGGAGAGCACCGGCATGCCCGAGGTGATCGTCCAGGCGTGCAGGTCGTGCACGTCCTCGACGCCCGGCAGGGCGGTGATGTGCGCCCGTACCTGCGCCATGTCGACGCCTTTGGGGGCGGACTCGAGCAGCACGTTGAGCGTCTCGCGCAGCAGCTTGACCGTGCGGGGGACGATCATCAGGCCGATCACCAGCGAGGCGATCGGGTCCGCGGGCTGCCAGCCGGTGGTGATGATCACCGCGGCGGAGATCAGCACCGCGACCGAGCCCAGCGCGTCCGCGGCGACCTCCAGGAACGCGCCCCGGACGTTCAGCGACTCCTGCTGGCCCTTGACCAGCAGCGACAGCGAGATCATGTTGGCCACGAGGCCGATCAGGCCGAACACGACCGTCAGGCCGCCCGCCGTGTCCGCGGGCTCCACGAAGCGCTGGACCGCCTCGTAGAGCACGTATCCGCCGACGCCGAGGAGCAGCAGGCAGTTCGCGAGCGCGGCCAGGATCTCCGCGCGGGCGTAGCCGAACGTGCGCTGGTCGCTCGCGGGGCGGTTCGCGAAGTGGATGGCGAGCAGGGCCATGCCGAGGCCGAGCGCGTCCGTGGCCATGTGGGCGGCGTCGGCGACGAGGGCCAGGGAGTCGGCGACGACGCCGCCGACGATCTCCACCACCATCACGGTCAGGGTGATCCCCAGGGCGACACGCAGCCGACCGCGGTGGGCCGCCGCCGCCGTCCCCGTCGTGGGGCCGTGCGCGTGCCCGTGGTCGTGGCTGTGCCCGACACCCATCGAAACCGCCCTCCGTCCGGATCCGTGCGCCGCCCCGGTCCGGGCGGCGCACTCCAGTCAACTACGGGGAGGGGGTATCTGCAAACATGGCGGTGAACACCGTTGTCATGTGCTCTGACCTGCGGAAATGCTCTGGCATGTCCGCAGGTCAGCGCGGTGCGCGATCACGTCGCGGATGCCTCCGGATGCCGCAGGCACCAGCCCTCCCACGCAGAGACGATCATGTCCCGCACCGAGCGCGTGGCGCTCCAGCCGAGCTCCTTCTCGGCCAGCGCGGTGGCGCCGACCGCGCGCGGGGCGTCCCCGGGGCGGCGCGGCTCGACCAGCGCGGGCGTGCCGATCCCGGTGACGTCGGCGATGACGTCGACCAGCTCGCGCACGGACGCGCCCCGGCCGGTGCCGATGTTCACCGTCAGATCGCCGCTCACGTCCGGGCGGGAGAGCCGCCGCGCGGCCGCCAGATGCGCCTCGGCGAGGTCCGCGACGTGCACGTAGTCCCGGATGCAGGTGCCGTCAGGGGTCGGGTAGTCGTCACCGAAGATGCGCGGGGCCTCGCCGCGGGTGAGGCGGTCGAAGACCATCGGGATCACGTTGAAGACGCCGGTGTCCGCGAGGGCGGGCTCCGCCGCGCCCGCCACGTTGAAATAGCGCAGGCAGGTCGTGGCCATGCCGTGCGCCTGCCCGGCCGCCCGCACCAGCCACTCGCCCGCCAGCTTCGTCTCGCCGTACGGGTTCACCGGCGCGCAGGGCGTCGACTCCGTGATCAGGCCCGTGTCCGGATTGCCGTACACCGCAGCCGACGACGAGAACACGAAGCGGCGCGCACCCGCCGCGGCGACCGTCTCGAGCAGTGTCGCGAGGCCGCCCACGTTGTCCCGGTAGTAGCGCTCGGGCTGCTCCACGGACTGCCCGACCTGCTTGTGCGCCGCGAGGTGCACCACACCGGTCACCTCGTGCCCGGCGCACACCCGGCGCACCAGGTCCGCGTCGAGGGCCGAGCCCCGCACCAGCGGGACGTCCGCCGGCAGCCGGTCCGGCACCCCCGTCGTCACGTCGTCCACGACGACCACGCGCTCGCCCGCGTCCGCCATGGCCCGTGCCACATGTGCCCCGATGTATCCGGCTCCGCCGGTGATCAGCCACGTCATGGCGCACCACCCTAAGCGGGCCCCCGTAAGGGCGGGGTTTGTGGCCCGGGCACTTGATCGACAATGATGAACGGGCGGCCCGTGGCCCGCCGGACCCCGGCGACGCCTGCGCAGACCGCGACGGACAGGGGCCGATCGGGGCGTAAACGGGCGGTGAACGTCCGCTTGTCGTCATCCGATAACCTCTGCCGACATGCCGCCCGGCCGACCCCGCTCCGCAGGGTCCTCCAGGGTGCCCCCATCGTGCAGGAGACTTCGGCGCGCCCGCGTGCCGGCACCGAGGAGTGAGTTCGTCTGTCGACCGCCATCGTCACCGGTCAGCCGGTGCCCGGCTCGTCCCTCGAGGGCGATCTGCGGGCCCTCGGCTTCGACGTACGACCGGTCCCCGACCCGGCGGACGCCGCAGCGGCGCTCGCCGGTGTGCCCGGGGACCAGCGCGTCGCGGTCGTCGACGCGGGCTTCGTGGGCCATGTCCACGCCCTGCGCCTCGGCCTCACCGACCCGCGCTTCCCCGCGTCCGCGATCCCCGGCGCCGTCACCGCGCAGCCGGCGGCCCGCCCGGCGCTCGAGGAGGCCGTCAAGGAGGCCGGGACCGTCCCCGACGCCGTGGCGGACCGGCTGGCGGCCGCCGGAACCGACGTGCACCGCCCCGAGCTGGGTGAGCTCGTCGCCGCCGTGCCCGCCGACCCGCAGGCCAGGAACGAGGTCCGCCAGTCCGTCGCCGCCGTCGACGACGAGGCGATCAGGCTGCGCACCGCGGTCAAGGCCAGGGACGGCTTCTTCACCACGTACTGCATCAGCCCGTACTCCCGCTACATCGCGCGCTGGTGCGCACGGCGCGGCCTGACCCCGAACCAGGTCACGACCGCCTCCCTGCTCACCGCGCTGATCGCGGCGGGCTGCGCGGCCACCGGCACCCGGATCGGCTTCGTCGCCGCGGGCGTGCTGCTCCTCTTCTCCTTCGTCCTGGACTGCACCGACGGGCAGCTCGCCCGCTACTCGCTGCAGTACTCGACGCTGGGCGCCTGGCTCGACGCCACGTTCGACCGCGCCAAGGAGTACGCCTACTACGCGGGGCTCGCGCTCGGCGCGGCCCGCGCGTCCGGCGGCGGTGACGACGTGTGGGCGCTCGCGCTCGGCGCGATGGTCCTGCAGACCTGCCGGCACGTCGTCGACTTCTCCTTCAACGAGGCGAACCACGACGCCACGGCCAACACCAGCCCCACCGCCGCCCTCTCCGACAAGCTCGACAGCGTCGGCTGGACGGTCTGGGTGCGCCGCATGATCGTGCTGCCGATCGGCGAGCGCTGGGCGCTCATCGCGCTGTTCACCGCGTTCACCACCCCGCGCATCACCTTCTACATGCTCCTGATCGGCTGCGCTCTCGCCGCCTGCTACACGACCGCGGGCCGCGTCCTGCGCTCGCTGACCCGCCGCGCCCACCGCACGGACCGGGCCGCCGAGGCCCTCGCCGACCTGGCCGACTCCGGCCCGATCGCCCGGGCGGTCGCCCGGACCGGCAGGAGTGCCGCGGCCCCCGTCGTCGCCGCGCTCGGCGGCGTGGCGGTCGTCACCGTGAGCGCGCTCACGGACTTCGGCAGCGTCTGGCCCGTGGTCGCCGCGGCCGTGTACTGCGTCACGTCCGGACTGGCCGTCGCGCGCCCCCTCAAGGGCGCCCTCGACTGGCTCGTTCCCCCGGTGTTCCGGGCCTCCGAGTACCTCACGATCCTGGTCCTCGCGGCCCGCGCGGACGTGAACGGCGCCCTGCCCGCGGCTTTCGGACTGGTGGCGGCGGTCGCCTACCATCACTACGACACGGTGTACCGCATCCGCGGCGGCACCGGCGCGCCGCCCCAGTGGCTGGTGCGGGCGACCGGCGGTCACGACGGCCGGACGCTGGTGGTCGCCGTGCTGGCCGCACTGCTCGGCAACACAGATTTCACCGTCGCGCTCACGGTCTGCGCCGTGTTCGTGGCACTCGTGGTGCTCGCCGAGAGCATCAGCTTCTGGGTCGCCTCCGCCCGCCGGGGTGCACCCGCCGTACACGATGAAGGAGAACCCGCATGATCGGCCTCGTCCTGGCCGCCGGCGCCGGCAGCCGGCTCCGTCCCTACACCGAGACGCTTCCCAAGGCGCTGGTGCCCGTCGTGGGCGAGGGGACCGACAACGAGCTCTCCGTCCTCGACCTCACCCTCAAGAACTTCGCCGAGATCGGCCTCACGGAGGTCGGCATCATCGTCGGCTACCGCAAGGAGGTCGTCTACGAGCGCCAGGCGGCGCTGGAGGCGAAGTACGGCCTGAAGCTGACGCTCATCGAGAACGACGTCGCCGAGAAGTGGAACAACGCCTACTCCCTGTGGTGCGGCCGCGACGCCATCAAGCACACGGTGATCCTCGCCAACGGCGACACCGTGCACCCGGTCTCCGTCGAGAAGACCCTGCTCGCCGCCCGCGGCGACGGCAAGAAGATCATCCTCGCGCTCGACACGGTGAAGAACCTGGGCGACGAGGAGATGAAGGTCGTCGTGGACCCCGCCAAGGGCGTCCAGAAGATCACCAAGCTCATGGAGCCGGCCGAGGCCACGGGCGAGTACATCGGTGTCACCCTCATCGAGGGCGACGCGGCCGACGCGCTCGCCGACGCCCTCAAGGCCACCTACGAGCGCGACCCGCAGCTGTACTACGAGGACGGCTACCAGGAGCTCGTGAACCGCGGCTTCAAGGTCGACGTCGCCCCGATCGGCGACGTCCCGTGGGTCGAGATCGACAACCACGAGGACCTCGCCAAGGCCCGGGAGATCGCGTGCCAGTACTGACCCGGCTGATGCCGAGCCCGGTCGTCGTCGACATCCGGGCCGGCGCGCTGGACGATCTGGCCACGATTCTGACCGACCAGCGCATCGCGCCGACCGGCAAGCTCGCCTTCGCCATCAGCAACGGCGGCTCCGGCCGGTTGCTCAAGGAGCGGTTCGAGGCGTCCTTCCCCGGGGCGGACTGGTTCGACGACGCCGACGGCACCATCGACGGCGCCGTCAAGCTCGCCGACTCGATCAAGAAGGGCGGCCGCTACGACGCGGTCGTCTCCCTGGGCGGCGGCAAGGTCGTCGACTGCGCGAAGTACGCGGCGGCCCGCGTGGGCCTGCCGCTGGTGGCCGTCGCCACCAACCTCGCGCACGACGGCCTGTGCTCGCCGGTCGCGACGCTCGACAACGACGCGGGCCGCGGTTCGTACGGTGTGCCGAACCCGATCGGCGTGGTCATCGACCTGGACGTCATCCGCGACGCTCCGGTCCGGTTCGTCCGGGCCGGCATCGGCGACGTGATCTGCAAGATCTCCGCCGTGGCGGACTGGGAGCTGTCGCATCAGGTCAACGGCGAGCAGGTCGACGGCCTGGCCGCCGCCATGGCCCGCCAGGCCGCCCACGCGGTGCTGCGCCACCCCGGCGGCATCGGCGACGACGACTTCCTGAGCGTGCTCGCCGAGTCGCTGGTGATGTGCGGTCTCGCGATGTCCGTCGCCGGTGACTCGCGGCCCGCCTCGGGCGCCTGCCACGAGATCTGCCACGCCTTCGATCTGCTCTTCCCCAAGCGCAACGCGCAGCACGGGGAGCAGTGCGGGTTCGGCGGTGCGTTCGCCACGTACCTGCGGGGCGACCACGACACCGCGAAGGAGATGGTCGCGACGCTGCGTCGGCACGGCCTTCCGGTCCTCGCGCAGGAGATGGGCTACAGCGACCAGGACCTCGTGGACGCCGTGCTCTTCGCTCCGCAGACCCGGCCGGGCCGCTACACGATCCTCGAACACCTCGACCTGTCCGCCGACCAGATCAGGGACGCCTACGCCGACTATGCAAAAGCCATCGGTAGCTGAGCTGCGCCCGGTCGTCCACCCCGCCGGGGTGAAGGACCGCCGCAGCGGTGAGCACTGGATGGGCCGGCTCTACATGCGCGAGGTCTCGCTGCGTGTGGACCGCCACCTGGTGAACACCAAGGTCACGCCCAACCAGCTGACCTACCTGATGACGGTGTGCGGAGTCCTCGCGGCCCCCGCGCTA
>NZ_WWIA01000956.1 GCF_009870065.1 Streptomyces sp. SID5785
GAAGAAGAAGCCGTCGCAGGTCGCGCACCAGGAGACGCCACGACCGGAGAGCGCGTCCTCGTTGGGCAGGCCGAGCTTGCGGTGCTGGGAGCCCGTCGTGACGATGACGGCCTTCGCACGGTGCACGGTGCCGGCGGTGTCGGTCACGGTCTTGATCTCGCCGGTGAGGTCGACGGCCACGACGTCGTCCGGGACGAGCTCGGCGCCGAAGCGCTCGGCCTGGGCGCGCATGTTGTCCATGAGCTCGGGGCCCATGACGCCGTCCTGGAAGCCCGGGAAGTTCTCCACCTCGGTGGTGTTCATCAGCGCGCCACCAGCGGTGACGGCGCCCTCGAACACCAGCGGCTTCAGCGACGCGCGCGCGGTGTAGAGCGCCGCCGTGTAGCCGGCGGGCCCGGAGCCGATGATGATCACGTTACGGACGTCGCTCACGGCTTGATTCCTCGTCTCTGCGGGACTGCTGCGTACTGCCGGGGGAGCCTCTTCTCCGGACTCTCACCCCACCCAACGGATCCTACGGGGCATGCATTCCCGACGTGTCCGGGCGCACGTCGGGAGTGCGTTCGGACCGCGTTCAGCCGCGGTCGTAGGAGTGGGTGTACAGCAGGGTGCCCGGGGTGGCGGAGGACTTCCCGGCGCAGGAGGCATCCACGACGTATGCCGTGACACGGCGCTCCGGAGCATTCCGGTCCGGCAGGACGACGAGGTAGGCATCCTGCCCCCGGTACGTGCCCTTCTCGGACGCCAGAGGGGCCTCGGTACGTCGGGTGCCCTGCTGGACGCAGGGGGGCAGGTCGTCCTCGGCGAGCTTGGGCATGGGGGAATCGGTCCGCGGTGTCTTGGGACCGCTGTCCTGAGTACCGAAGGAGGGCTCCTTCGTCTTCTTCCCGAGCAGATCCGAGACCTTGTTCCCCAGGGTGTCCACGGCGAAGGTCCCTGGCGCCTCGGACGAGGCGCTGGGGCTCTTGTGTGCCGTCGGCGACGTGCCGTCGTCACGGCTCTGCAGCAGAAGCGTGCCCACACCGAGTGCGGCGACCGTGAGCACCGAGCCGATGGCGGCGGTCGTGCGGCGCCGCATGCGTCGGGCCTTCCGTCCCGGTCCGGAGGAGCCGGTGCCTCGTGCATGCCCGGCGGGCCGGTCCGCCGGACGCCCCGCGACCGTGGAACCGCTCGATGTTTCACGTGAAACAGAGGCGGTCTCCCGGCCTCGCTCCGGGTCCTGCACCGTCGCGTGGACCGCTTCCTCGTCGGCCGTCCCCTCGTCGTCGACCGGTACTGCGGCGGGCGTGCCCTCGGACAGTGTCCCGGTGGCCGGTGTCTCGGCCTCGGGGGCCAGCGTGTCCAGCAGGGCCTCCGCCGCCAGGGCGGCGTCGATGCGACCCGCGATGTCCTCGGGCATCCGAGGGGGGCCGGGCAGAGTGCCGAGCAGGCCCCGGATCTCCTCCAGGGAGGCATGGACGTCGGCGCAGAGCGGGCAGCCGATGAGATGCTGCCTGATCTCCGCGGTCCGGGCGGGCGGCAGCAGGCCTTCGGTGAGATCGGAGATCTCCGAGACCTCGGGGTGCTCCGACGTGTCGGTCGTGGAAGTCACGCTCGCCCACCTCCGCCCTTCACCGCAGCCGAATCATTGGGTCCTGCCTCGCCGTGAGGCCCTGCTGCGGGTGGGACGGATGTCCCCTGCGTCCGGTTCCGCCCGGAGGACTCCTTCTCGCCGTCGGGGTCCTCGGTGTGGCCGGCGCGGAGGTGGGCGACGAGGGGCAGAAGCCGGGCGCGGCCGCGCGCGCAGCGGCTCTTCACGGTGCCGGTGGGGACATCGAGGACCCGTGCGGCCTCTGCGACGGGATACCCCTGCATGTCGACGAGGACGAGCGCGGCGCGCTGATCGGCCGGGAGCAAGCGCAGTGCGGCGAACAGTTCACGGTGCAGGTCGTTGCGCTCGGCCGGTGCCTCGGCCGACTCGTGCGGCTCGAGAAGCTGCTCGAAGCGTTCGGTGTCGTCCATGGGGGCGGTGCGGCGGGATGCCGTCTTGCGTGCCCGGTCCAGGCACGCGTTCACCGTGATGCGGTGCAGCCACGTCGTCACCGCCGACTGTCCGCGGAAGGTGTGGGCGGCCCGGTAGGCGGACACGAGAGCGTCCTGGACCGCGTCCGCCGCTTCCTCCCGGTCCCCCAGCGTGCGCAGGGCGACCGCCCACAGCCGGTCGCGGTGGCGCCGCACGATCTCGCCGAACGCGTCCTTGTCCCCTGCGACATGACGGGCGAGGAGGTCCTGATCGCTCACTCCGCCGTAGGCGTCGTCCACTGCCGAACCCCCTCCCCCTGGTGCGTCCCGCGTCGTCAGCCGGTGAACTTCACTTCCGTGATGCCCTGCTTGTATCCGGCGCTGCTGTACCCGTCCTGGCCGGCGTGCGGCAGAGCGGTCAGCCACACGAGCACGTACCGCGTCCTGACCGGCTTGCCGGTCTTGACCGTGGCGGACGTCTTCGACGTGTCCGTCTTGGCGCCTATCCGCTTCAGCCCGCTGACCGAGCCGGGGCTGAGCGAGTCCGCGGCGTACAGGGACACGGTGGTGTGGTCGCCGCCGTAGCGCAAGCCGATGGTCGCCGCCGACACGTCCTTGGCCGAGCCCAGGTCGTAGACGATGCCGACGCCGGGCTTGATGACCATCGGCGGACCGTCGAGGAAGGACTTCGTGCGCCAGAACGTCGAGGTGTCGCTGTCATAGCTCTTGGCGACGCCGCCGGAGTCCTGCGCGCTGCCCTCGGCGACGTACTCCTGGGCACCGGAGATCGCGAACGGCTTGGCGGGCTTCTTCTCGCCCTTGTCGCCGCCGTCCGTCGTGTGCGTCGTGTCCGTGCCGTCGCTCTCGCTCTGGTCCATCAGGGCGTCCGCCAGCTGCCAGCTGCCGAGGCCCAGAGCCGCGATCAGGAGCGCCGAGACGGCCCACTTGAGGACCTTGCCCGTGCGGCTCTGCAGCGGCGGCGGAGGAACCGGCAACGGCTGCGTCGCGGGCGACGTGCGCCCGTAGTTCCCCTGCTGGTACGTCGTCCGCTGGTACTCGGGCGGCGCGGTGAAGGCAGGCTCCGGCGGGCGGATCTTCGGCATTTCGCCGATCGCCTTCACCAGGTCCTCGGGCGTCGTGCACGGCGGCTCCTGACGCGAGGCCGTGGCCCCGTCGTTGGCCAGCGCGCGCATGGCCAGCTCCGCCAGTCCGCGGTGGACGCCCGCCCGTACCTGGTCGGGTGCGATGAGGCCGACGCCCTTGGGCAGGCCGGAGAGGCCGTACGCGTCGTTCTCGTAGGGCCAGCGCTGGGTCAGGGAGGCGTACAGGAGCGCGCCGATCGCCTCGGTGTCGGTGCGCTGGGGCGTGTCGGAGGAGATGCCGCGCAGCGCCGCGTTCACGGCCAGGCCGCGGATGCGCCACTGACCGGTGGAGGTGCGCAGCACGGCGCTCGGCGTGAGGCGCAGATGGGCGAGGCCTTCGCGGTGCGCCGCCGCCATCGCGTAGGCGACCTGACTGACCATCTGGTACGCGTCGTGCGCCTCCAGGGAGTTCGCCGCGAGCAGCGCGGTGAGCTCGGTGGCGTCGGGCAGCCACTCGTGGACGACGTAGACGAGGTCGTTCTCCTCGACGGCGTCGAGGACCTGGACGAACCGGGGGTCACCGAGGAGGGCCGACGAGCGGGCCGCGGCGAGCACCGAGCGGGCGCGTGGATGGTCGGCCGGCAGCAGGTGCACACCGACCGCGCGGCGCAGCTTCTCGTCGACCGCACGCCAACTGCTGAAACCGTCCAGACGGGTGACGCACTCTTCGAGCCGGTACCGTCTGGCGAGCTTGTGGCCGCTGTGCAACTCGGGCGGTGCGGACGTCGAGGGGCTCAGGTGCGTGCCCGTCTCCGCCGTGTCCACGGTCTCCTCGTGGGCCGGTGCGTCCTGCTCACCGGCCTGGGCCACCCCGTCGGCCGTGGCCTGCTCCGCCTTGTCCGTCTCGGCGTTCAGCGGTTCATCACCGCCGTTGTCGGCCACGTCGACGGCAGCCGTGCTCCGTTCCGCCACCGTCGTTCCTGCCTCCCCATCCGTTGCACTCACTCCGACGCCCAACCAATTGTGCCCACAGTCCGACGCTATGCACGACACGCGGTGGTCGCCGAAGGTTGTAGGCGGATCCCGTCGGCTAGCGGCCGAGACGACCGCGGACCATGCCGACCATCGAATTCAGCTCCTCGATACGCATCTTGCGGGCCGCCGCATAGAAGACGGCCAGCAGGGCGACTCCACCGACGACCAGAGCCGCGATCGATCCGAACACGCCGTGGCCGAGCACCTGGGTGAGCGCGTACCCGATTCCGCCGCCGATCACCGCAGCCGGCACCGACGCGAGGCACAGACGGGCGTATGTACGCACGACCTGGCGGCCGTCGAGGTCTCCGCCCAGGCGGTTGCGCAGACGACGCCAGGCGACACCCACGCCGATCGCGTAGGCGAGGCCGTAGGAGAGGGCCATGCCGACGACCGCCCAGCGCGCGGGCAGGATCAGGTAACAGACGGCGGAGGCAGCGGCGTTGACGGCCGCCACGATGACCGTGTTGTAGAAGGGCGTCCGGGTGTCCTCGTACGCGTAGAAGCCGCGGAGCACGACGTACTGCACGGAGTACGGGATGAGGCCGAGGCCGAACGCCATGAGGATGTAGCCCATCGACTGGGCCGCATCGGTGCCGCTGCTGCCGAAGAGCAGGGTGCACATCGGGATGCCGAGGGCGACGAACATGAACGCGACCGGGACGATCGCCACCGCGGAGGTGCGCAGGCCGGACGAGATGTCGTCCCGCACCGCACCCTGGTCGCCGTCGTGGGCGGAGCGCGAGATGCGCGGCAGCAGCGCGGCCATGACCGAGACGGTGATGATGGCCTGCGGCATGCCCCAGATCAGCTGGGCGTTGGAGTAGCCCATGATGCCGGTGCCCTTGATGGGCGAGGCATCGCCCGCCGCCGTGGCGAGCTGGGTGACGACCAGGACGCCCGCCTGGTTGGCGAGGACGAACAGCACGGTCCACTTGGCGAGCCGGACGGCCTTGCCGAGCCCGTGGCCCTTCCAGTCGAAGCGCAGACGGAAGCGGAAGCCGGTCTCGCGGAGGTACGGGATCATCGCGAGCGCCTGGACGAGGAGTCCGAGGAGCGTGCCGACGCCGAGGAGGCGGACGCCCTCCGGCGGGATGTTCTGCACGGTCAGGTGCGAGTCGGCGGCGGTCCCGTACACCCAGAGGAACAGGCCGAACGTCGAGATCATCACGATGTTGTTGAGGACCGGGGTCCACATCATCGCGCCGAACTTGCCGCGGGCGTTGAGGATCTGGCCCATGACCACGTGCACACCCATGAAGAAGATCGTGGGCAGGCAGTAGCGGGCGAACGTCACGCCGACGTTGTTCGCCGCCGGATCACTGGCGACCGGCACGGACATCAGCTTGATGAGCACCGGAGCGGCGAGGACGACGATCGCGGTGATCACCGCCAGCGCCACCATCACCAGGGTCAGGAGCCGGTTGGCGTATGCCTCGCCGCCGTCGTCGTCCTCCTTCATGGAGCGGACGAGCTGCGGGACGAACACCGAGTTCAGTCCGCCGCCGACGGTCAGGATGTAGATCATCGTCGGCAGCGTGTAGGCGACGGTCCAGGTGTCACCGAGCAGACCCGCGCCGAGCGCCGCGGTGATCACCACGGTGCGGACGAAGCCGGTGAGGCGGGACACGAGGGTGCCGGCCGCCATGACGGCGCTGGACTTCATGAGGCTCGTGGCGCGGCCCGCCTTCTTCGGGGCGGCTGCCGGGGCGGCCACCGGCGGCGGCGCCGGGACCGCCCTGCCGAGGTACTGGGTCTGGTCGTCGGCCGGCGGCGCCACGGACGCCTGTCCACCGTTGTAGCCGGGCTGCTGGTCGCGGAAGAGGTGCGCGAACGCGTCCGGCTCCTCCCGCTCCTCGCCGGCCTGCGTCACGAGGTCGTCCACGCCCACGAACTGCGTCGTCCGTGCGTCGTCGCCGTACGGCAGGTACTGGGTGGGGCCCTCCGGCTCCGGCGCGGGCGTCTGGGCCCACACCCGGGGGTCGGGCTGGTACTGGTTCACCGGGGGCTGGCCGTACAGCGGCTGTGACGTGTACGTGCCCGGGGGCGGCGGGGGGTGCGCGGCGCGGTCGTACAGCGCCTCGGCGACCGGGTCCTGGGCCGCGAGGTCGTGCGCGCGGTAGGGGTCCTGGTCATAGGCGTCCTGCAGATAGGCGTCCTGCGGGTACGCGTCGGGAGCGGGGTGCGGCTGCGGGACCTGCCCACCGGCTCCCTGGGGCCCGGCGTGCGGGTGGCCATCGCCCGAGGCAGAGCTGCCCGAGCCCTGGCCACGGTCACCGTTGTACGGCGCGTTCATGGATACCCCACCTCATCGTCCCGGGCCCACCGGCCACGACATCGCTCAACGGTCCACTCTCTCACCCGTGTCCGACGGGGCCGTGCTTTCCGAAGCGGTGTCAGCGGTCGGGTCACTCGCCTGCTGCGGAACCTCTGCCCGGGTGGGGGACTCCGGGGACTCCTCGGACGCGTCGTCCGCCGCCTCCTGCGCCTCGTCGTCCGGACCGTCCTCGCCGCCGCGCGCCGCCGCGGCGCGCTTGCGCTGGATGTACATCCGGAAACCGGCCAGGACCAGCAGCAACACACCACCGGCGATGACGAGCATGACGGTCGGAGTGATCTCCGTGACGTCGACCTTGAAGTCGAGCTCCTCGCCGTACGGCTCGCCGTCCTCGGTGAAGAGCTGCGCGTGCACGGTGATCGGGCCCGTCGCCTTGGACGTCGTGGTGAACTTCACGGACTGGCTGTGGCCGCTCGCGATCGTCACCTCCTTGTCCTCGAAGTCGTGGTCACCAATCTTCAGGCGGGTGCCGTTGTCCGAGCGCAGCCGCAGGACGAGGTGGTCGACGTCCTGCCACAGGTTGTTCTGGACCGACACGGGGATCGTCGCGCTCCGGCCGGAGAGCCGGACGGTGGACTTCTCGATCAGGGTGACCTGGTCGGTCAGCCCCGACAGATACGTCGAGACGCCGTAGCGGAAGGAACCGGACTCCTTGGCGCGGCCGCGCCAGGACGTGGACATCTCCCGGTCCATCGCGCGGCCGAAGGGCGTGACGACGCGGGACTCGTCGGTCAGGACGACCTTGAAGTTCTCCAGATCGCGTTGGGTCGCCTGGATCTGCTCGAACGCGGACCTGGGCAGCTCCTGCCGGCGCAGCGACGCCGGGTAGGAGCGCGCCGAGGGGACGCGCGTCGTCGCTCCCGGGTCGGGCGCGGCAGCGGCGGCCGCCGACAGCGACTGGGGCTGGGACCAGCCACTGTTCTGGAGCTCGCCCACCGCGCGGGCCAGGGCCTGCGCCTGCGTGGCGGACGGCAGGCGCTGTGGAGCGATGACGACGCTGCGCTGCTTGTCCGTCTGCAGGTTGAGCATGAGGCTCTGGGCGAGGAAGCGCTGCACCGCGAGTGTCGTGTTCTCCGCGCCCGTCATGTCGCCCTCGAACGCGGTCGACAGCCGGGCGTCGCTGACGACGGCCGTGGCGCCGCCGCCGATGGGGCGCGCGGCCGACGGGGTGTACGGCAGGTTGCTGGTCTCCCGCAGGCTGTCGCTCCGCGCGATGATCTTGTCGGCGCCGGCCGATGTGGCGACCTTCACGACGTCCGGGTCCACGGCGCCCTCGGCGGGCCAGGCGTAGGACGTGTCCGGCTTCACGTGCAGCACGGTGTCCACGGTCGCCACGGCGGCGTCCGTGGCGGCCTTGAGGTGGCTCAGGGATCCACCGACCTTCGTGCCCGCGTGGGCCAGCGAGGCGAGGTCCGGGTCCGCGAAGGGCAGCGTGACGACCTTCTGGCCCTGCACCGCGGTCTCCAGCTGGCCCAGCCACTGTTTGGCGAGCGCCTGGTCCTTGCCCGAGGTGAGGTTCCCGTCCGCGTCCTTGATCTTGTACGACTCGGTCATCGCGTCGACCGACGCCAGCAGGTCGGGGTCGACGACCCAGGTGACGTCCAAGGCGCTGCCCAGCGTCAGCATCTGCTGGAGCCGGCCGCCGGGACCGATCTCCTGCGCCAGGCTGTCGTCGTCGAAGACCGGCGTCTGCTCCTCGTTCGTGCCCGTCTCGGCCGTGAGGTGCGTGTCGGAGAGGAGCGGCCACAGGACCGTCGTCTTCGTCCGTGTGTCGGGCCCGTCCGGCTGCCACGGCAGGAAGGTCCGCTGGATGCCGAGCGTCTGCTGGTAGGGCTGCGCGGCCGTCTGCCCCATGAGGGCGACACTGATCTGGTAGACGCCGTCGGCGCCCAGGTGCAGCTCCTTGACCGGCACGGCGAGCGTGAAGTCGTGCGAGACGCCGGGCGCCAGCCGCGAGAACTTCTGCGCGTACTTGGCCGCGACCTCGGTGCCGTCCGGAGCGCCGCCCGTCGCCCCCTTGGCGGCCTCGTCGATCGCGGAGCGCCCGCCGTAGGAGGTGCCGACCCGCAGGCCGACATGGGCGCCCGTCACGGCCTGCTTGCCGTTGTTGGTGACGTGCCCCTTGACCGTGACCGTGCCGCTGTCGTCCGGCGTGGTCGGTGAGAGCGACGTCACGGAGACATCGACGGTCTTCGTCCCGGTCGCGACCGCAGCCGCCGTAGGGGCCGTCGCGTGGGCCGCGGGGGCACCGGTCAGCAGGGGCAGCGCCGCGAGCAGCGGCGCCGCGGCCAGTGCGGCCCCGGTGCGCCGCAGCAGTCGGCGGGCAGGAGAGGGAGTCGTCATCCCTGGGAAGTCTGCCGCCTCGGCCACGTGCTCGTCCGTCCCTCGTCGTCGTCAGTGGTCGCAGATGTGTCCACGCATGGTAACGAGGCGCGCTGTGGCCGGGTGTCCGGGTCCGCCCCACAAGATCGTAGAGCCCTCGCGGGGGTGCCCCGGCAAACGGTTCGGCCAGGGGCGCCGGGGGCACGTACCCTGTCCTGTTGTGCCGAACGCCAATGAAGACAACGCCAGTGCCCTGAGCGAGGTGCAGAGCCGCGCCGTCAGCGAGCTGCTGCGGGTTTCGCCCGTCGCCGACGACCTCGCCCGCCGATTCCAGGAGGCCGGGTTCTCCCTCGCCCTGGTCGGCGGCTCGGTACGAGACGCGCTGCTCGGCCGCCTCGGCAACGACCTGGACTTCACCACCGACGCCCGCCCCGAGGACGTTCTCAAGATCGTCCGTCCCTGGGCCGACGCCGTGTGGGAGGTCGGAATCGCCTTCGGCACCGTCGGCTGCCAGAAGGAGGCCCGCGTCGACGGCGTCGACCAGAGCTTCCAGGTCGAGGTCACCACGTACCGGTCCGAGGCCTACGACCGCACCTCGCGCAAGCCCGAGGTGTCCTACGGCGACTCCATCGAGCAGGACCTCGTCCGCCGCGACTTCACCGTGAACGCGATGGCCGTGGCACTCCCCGAGAAGGCGTTCATCGACCCGCACGGCGGCCTCGGCGACCTCGCCGCCCGGGTGCTGCGCACTCCGGGCACGCCTGAGGAGTCCTTCTCCGACGACCCGCTGCGCATGATGCGCGCCGCCCGCTTCGCCGCGCAGCTCGACTTCGAGGTGGCTCCCGACGTCGTCACGGCGATGACGGACATGGCCGGCCGGATCGAGATCGTGTCCGCCGAGCGGGTCCGGGACGAGCTGAACAAGCTGATCCTCTCGGCGCACCCCCGCAAGGGCCTGACGCTCCTCGTCGACACCGGTCTCGCGGACCGGGTCCTGCCCGAGCTGCCCGCCCTGCGTCTGGAGCGCGACGAGCACCACCGGCACAAGGACGTCTACGACCACACCCTGATCGTGCTCGAGCAGGCGATGGCGCTGGAGACGGACGGCCCCGACCTGACGCTCCGGCTTGCCGCGCTGCTCCACGACATCGGCAAGCCGCGCACCCGCCGCTTCGAGAAGGACGGCCGCGTCTCCTTCCACCATCACGAGGTGGTCGGCGCCAAGATGACCAAGAAGCGCATGACCGCGCTGAAGTACTCCAACGAACTGGTGAAGGACGTCTCGCGCCTCGTCGAGCTGCACCTGCGCTTTCACGGGTACGGCACCGGTGACTGGACCGACTCGGCCGTGCGCCGGTACGTCCGCGACGCGGGGCCGCTGCTCGAGCGGCTGCACAGACTCACCCGGTCCGACTGCACGACCCGCAACAAGCGCAAGGCGAACGCCCTCTCCCGCGCCTACGACGGGCTCGAGGAGCGCATCGCCCGGCTGCAGGAGCAGGAGGAGCTGGACTCCATCCGCCCGGACCTGGACGGCAACCAGATCATGCAGGTCCTGGACGTCGGTCCAGGCCCGGTGATCGGCCAGGCGTACAAGTTCCTGCTGGAGCTGCGCCTGGAGAACGGGCCGATGGAGTACGACGCCGCGGTGGCGGCGCTCAAGGAGTGGTGGGCCGGTCAGTCGCAGGACTGAGTGCCGGACGTCTGCGGCGAGCGGAGGGGCGGTGTTTCACGGGCGGTGTTTCACGTGAAACACCGCCCCTCTCGGTCTCTCCCCTCACCTGACGAGAGCGATGGCGATGGCGAGAGCGACGGCGATGGTGGCGACGGCGTCCGGCCGTTGTTTCACGTGAAACATCACGCGAGGCTCCGCCGTCCGTAGCGGGCCATGGCCACCGACACCGCGCCGTACAGCGCAGCCACGAGGATCACCAACGGTCCGGAGCGCCCGTCCGGCGGCAGCATGAGGGCAGCCACTCCGGCCGCCCCGACGAACGAGATGTTGAACAGCACGTCGTAGACCGAGAAGATCCGCCCGCGGAAGCCGTCGTCCACCGATGACTGGACCAGGGTGTCGGTCGCGATCTTCGCGCCCTGAGTGGTGAGCCCCAGCACGAAGGCAGCCACCAGTATCGGCGCAGGCTCGAAGGCGAGACCGAGGGCGAGCTCGAGGACGGCCGCGATGCCCGCGCAGACCGTGATCCAGCCACTCGCCCCGAAGCGGCCGGCTGCGGCCGGGGTGATGACGGCCGCGACGAAGAAGCCGGCGCCCGAGACACCCAGGGCCAGACCGAGCAGCGCCAGGCCCTGGGACTCCGTGGACGACCAGGCGTACCGGCACAGCATCAGCACCATGACGAGCAGAGCCCCGTAGCAGAAGCGCATCACGGTCATCGCGGCGAGCGCTCGGGTGGCCGCAGGCCGGGAGACGAGGTGGCGTACGCCGGCCTGGAGCTCCCGGGCGGTGCCGGTCAGTGCGGTCCGGAGCCGTGGCTGCACCAGCTCCGGGTCGGGACCGAGCAGCTCCGCGTTCATGGACAGGGAAGCGAGCGCGGCACAGAGATAGAGGAAGGCGCCGAGGAGAACCACCGCCGCGTCGGAGTCCGAGGCGACCAGACGCACCCCGAAGGCGAGACCACCGCCGATCGTCGCGGCCAGGGTGCCCGCCGTCGGCGAGAGCGAGTTGGCCATGACGAGCCGGTCGTCGTCGACGAGCCGCGGCAGGGCGGCAGAGAGACCTGCGAGGACGAAGCGATTGACCGCTGTCACACACAGGGCCGACGCGTAGAAGAGCCAGTCCGGTGAGTGGATCAGCATCAGCACGGCCGTCGCGGTGGCGAGCACCACGCGCAGGAGATTGCCGTAGAGGAAGACCTGACGGCGGCGCCAGCGGTCGAGCAGGACGCCGGCGAACGGACCGACGAGGGAGTAAGGGAGCAGCAGGACTGCCATCGCGGAGGCGATCGCCGCGGGAGAGGTCTGCTTCTCCGGAGAGAAGACGACGTACGTGGCGAGTGCGACCTGGTACACGCCGTCCGCTCCCTGGGAGAGCAGCCGCAGCGTGAGGAGACGCCGGAAGTCGCGCAGGCGCAGCAGGACGCGCAGGTCACGGACGACAGCCATGGGGCACAGCCTCACACATGAGGAAGGCCCCCGGAGGCACGACGTGTGCGATCCGGGGGCCTGCACGGCCTCAGGCCACGGGTGCTCGGCACGCTTCATGTTTCACGTGAAACACCCGTTGGGGAGTCAGCGCTCGACTTCGCCCTTGATGAACTTCTCGACGTTCTCGAAGGCCTCGTCGTCGAAGTACTGAACCGGCGGGGACTTCATGAAGTACGAGGACGCGGAGAGGATCGGGCCACCGATGCCACGGTCCTTGGCGATCTTCGCGGCGCGCAGGGCATCGATGATGACACCCGCGGAGTTCGGGGAGTCCCAGACCTCGAGCTTGTACTCCAGGTTCAGCGGGACCTCGCCGAAGGCGCGGCCCTCGAGGCGGACGTACGCCCACTTGCGGTCGTCGAGCCACGCGACGTAGTCGGACGGGCCGATGTGGACGTTCTTCTCGCCCAGCTCGCGGTCGCGGATCTGCGACGTGACGGCCTGGGTCTTCGAGATCTTCTTCGACTCGAGGCGGTCACGCTCGAGCATGTTCTTGAAGTCCATGTTGCCGCCGACGTTGAGCTGCATGGTGCGCTCAAGACGGACACCGCGGTCCTCGAACAGCTTCGCCATCACGCGGTGCGTGATGGTGGCGCCGACCTGGGACTTGATGTCGTCGCCGACGATCGGGACACCGGCCTCGGTGAACTTGTCCGCCCACTCCTTGGTGCCGGCGATGAAGACCGGAAGGGCGTTGACGAACGCGACCTTGGCGTCGATGGCGCACTGCGCGTAGAACTTCGCCGCGTCCTCGGAGCCCACGGGCAGGTAGCAGACGAGAACGTCGACCTGCTTGTCCTTGAGGATCTGGACGACGTCGACGGGGGCCTCGGCGGACTCCTCGATCGTCTCGCGGTAGTACTTGCCGAGACCGTCGAGCGTGTGGCCACGCTGGACCTGGACGCCCGAGTTCGGGACGTCGCAGATCTTGATGGTGTTGTTCTCGGAGGCGCCGATGGCGTCGGCGAGGTCGAGGCCGACCTTCTTCGCGTCGACGTCGAACGCGGCGACGAACTCGACGTCACCGACGTGGTAGTCGCCGAACTGGACGTGCATGAGGCCGGGGACCTTGGTCTCCGGGTCAGCGTCCTTGTAGAACTCGACGCCCTGCACCAGCGAGGCGGCGCAGTTGCCCACGCCGACGATGGCTACGCGAACCGAACCCATTCCGGTTGCTCCCTGTGTGTACTGGTGAAGTCCTGAGCGGACTTCACATGGCGGTGTCATCGGACGGATCCGGCCGGGTGCTGTCCCGGTGCCGGGGCAGGCCGCCCGTCTCTCCAGATGTGTCCTGCTGAGCTGCTTCCCCCGGGCCCGACCGTCGCTGGTCGCGGCCCGCGCGCTCGCTCTCGATGAGCTCGTTCAGCCAGCGCACTTCGCGCTCCACGGACTCCATTCCATGGCGCTGCAGCTCAAGCGTGTAGTCGTCCAGGCGCTCCCGGGTACGGGCGAAGGAGAGGCGCATCTTCTCGAGGCGTTCCTCCAGCCGGCTGCGACGGCCCTCCAGGACGCGCATCCGCACATCGCGCGAGGTCTGCCCGAAGAAGGCGAATCGCGCGGCGAAGTGCTCGTCCTCATAGGCGTCGGGGCCGGTCTGCGAGAGCAGCTCCTCGAAGTGCTCCTTACCTTCCGCCGTCAACCGATAGACGATTTTGGCGCGACGTCCTGTGAGCGGGGCCGCAGGAGCGTCGGTGGGACCGGCACCCGATTCCTCGATCAACCAGCCGTTGGCGACCAGCGTCTTGAGGCAGGGGTACAGGGTCCCGTAGCTGAAGGCCCGGAAGACTCCCAGCGAGGTGTTGAGTCGTTTGCGCAGCTCATAGCCGTGCATCGGGGACTCACGCAGCAGTCCGAGAACGGCGAACTCAAGGATGCCGGAGCGCCGGCTCATCTCGCCTCCTCACTGCTGCGGGCCCGTGTATCGACTCTTTATGTCGAGCTGATGTATCGGCTCGATACATCCTGACGATAGAACGAGCCTGCGGATGCGACAAGAGGGGGCACGGTGAACGGCGTCACATCACTGATTCGTAGGATGCAACTTGCCTGATTTGGGGTGAACTTCGCCCCTCGGTGGGTTTTGACGGTGCGTAGTCTGTCCGCCATGCAGACCACCGGGAACCAAGTGACGCCTGGGGGCGTCGTCGTCCCCGGTGCAGTACGGCTGAGCTCCGGAACGGGCTCGTCCGTACTTCGGGGGGACCGGAAACCAGCCGCCGTCCAGGCGCGCACACCGCGCCTGCCCGAGGAGTAGTCGTTCGATGAGCGAGCACCGTCGCAAACCGCCGCAGCCGCAGGGTGGCGGGCGCGCCGCGGCCCGTCGCGGAGCATCGT
>NZ_WWIA01000957.1 GCF_009870065.1 Streptomyces sp. SID5785
ACTGACAGGCGCACACATCGCCCTGCACGACATCGACCCCGAGCGTCTGGCCACCGCGCAGGCCGCGGCGACGTACATAGCGAAGGAGCGGGGCGCCGGACACGCCGTCATCACGGCGCACCCCGAGCGCCGGGAGGCGCTGGCGGGCGCCGACTTCGTCATCAACATCGTGCAGATCGGGATGGGCGAGGCCACGCGCACCGACTTCGACGTCCCGGCGCGGTACGGGCTGCGCCAGACGATCGGCGACACCCTCGGCATCGGCGGCATCTTCCGCGCACTGCGCACGTTCCCGTTCCTCAAGGCTCTCGGCGAGGACATGGCCGCAGTCTGCCCGGACGCCTGGCTGCTCAACTACACCAATCCCATGGCCATGAACGTCCAGTACGTCACCGCTGCCACCGGCCTGACCCGGGTGGTGGGCCTGTGTCACTCGGTGTACTGGACCCTGCGGGATCTGGCCGAGCTGGTGGCGGTCCCGTACGAGGAGATCACCTACCGTGCCGCCGGGGTCAACCATCAGGCATGGGTGCTGCGTTTCGAGCACCAGGGCCGTGACCTGTACCCGAGACTCGATGAACTCCTCGCGTCCGACCCGCAGTTGCGGCGGCGCGTCCGCATGGACATGTACCGCCGCCTCGGCTACTACCCGACCGAGACCAGCGAGCACTCCAGCGAATACGTGCCCTGGTACCTGCACCACGACAGCGAGGTCGAGCGCCTGCGCCTCCCGGTCGGTGCCTACCTCGGGATCGTCGAGGACAACGTCGCCGAGTACCACCGCACACGGGAGGCCCTGGCGGTCGGCAAGCCCCTGTCGGTGACAGGCACCATGGAGTACGCGCCCCAGATCATCCACAGCATGGTCACCGGCACCCCGCGCACCGTCTACGGCAACGTCCCCAATCACGGTCTGATCGACAACCTGCCCGCCCACGGCGTGGTCGAGGTGCCCTGTCTGGTCGACGCCTCCGGCCTTCAGCCCACACGCGTGGGATCGCTCCCGCCCCAGTTGGCCGCGCTCAACCGCACCTACCTCAGCACCAATGACCTCGTCGTCCGCGCCGCGCTCGACGACGAGCCGCGGCACATCCGGCAGGCCGCCATGACCGATCCGGCCACCGCCGCGGCCCTGCCCGTCGAGCGCATCTGGGAGCTGTGCGACGACATGGTCCGTGCCCACGGCGAACGGCTCCAGCCGGGGCTGAGGGCACTGCTGGGCAGCTGACGGGCTCGAGACCGGGAGCAAAGGACAAGCCTCCTTCTCCGTTTGTGGATGAAGCGCCATATGCACACGTCGCTCCGTGCGGGACGTCATTGACAGGATCCCTGTGCACCAAGAAACTGGGGCACACGTTGGCACATGGAGACCTCACGCCGTACGGCACACCTCCGCCGTGCGGCGTCTTCACGTGCCGACGCCCGGACGCACACCAGCCGTGCCCGCTCGGCCATGCCGTCGGGCGGACTCGCCCACCACCTGCCACCCGAGGACTGCCGCATGACCGACGGGCCACCCGAGGCGCGCAGGCGCCGCGTTCCCTACGAAGACCCCGGCGTACCGGATCACCGGAGTCCGTCGAGATACCTGTGGTGGCTCACGGTCAGCTAGCGCAGACGCGTGCTGACCGGAGCCCTGTGGGGCACCACGTGGATGTGTGCGCTCATGGCACCGCCGTACCTGATGGCGAAGGCCGTCGACGAAGGACTGCGGGCCCGTGACACCGGCGCGCTGCTGCTGTGGACCGGAGCCGTGGTCGTCGCCGGTGCCGGTATCGCCGCCCTCGGCATCCTCCGGCACCGCGCCATGACCCGGATCCGCGTCGACGCGGCCTATCGGACGGTGCAGGTCGTCACGCGCCACATCACCCGGTCGGGGTCGGCGCTGTCCCGGCAGGTGTCAGCGGGAGAGCTCTCCCACCTCCAGGCCGGTGACATCGGCAGGATCGCCCAGACCCTGACCGTCACGGGCCCCGGTGTGGGCGCGGTCATCGCCTACGCGGCGATCGCCGTCCTGCTGCTGCGGATCTCCGTCGTGCTCGCCCTGGTCATCCTGCTCGGCGTGCCGGTCCTGGCCCTGACCGTGGGCCCGCTGCTCGGGAAACTGCACGGCGCGGAGGGGCGTTACCGGCAGGAGCAGGGCGACCTGACCGCTCTGGCCGGTGACATGGTGACGGGCCTGAGCGTCCTCAACGGCATCGGCGGCAAGCAGATGTTCGCCGCCAGGTACCGCGAACGTTCCCAGGCGCTGGTCCCCCTCGGGTACCGCGTCGCCGCCATCACCAGCTGGGTCCAGGCGATCACCGCGTGCCTCCCCGTCGTGTTCCTCGCCGTCGTGACGTGGATCAGCGCGCGGATGGCGGCCGGCGGCGACATCACCGTGGGACAGCTGGTCGCCGTCTACGGATACGTCTCCGCGCTCATGGCGCCCGTGTCGTTCCTCATCGAAGGGGCTGACGACCTGCCGCGCGGGCTCGTCTCCGCACGACGGGTCGTCGACATCCTCTCGCTCGGCGCCCCTCACGACGGGCGCCGCACGCACACCGAACCGCCGCGGGTCCCGAGCGGGCTGCACGACCCGGAATCGAGCCTGACGGTCGCCCCGGGGAAGGTGACGGCGCTGGCGGGCGCCCGGCCCGAGGAGTCGCGCGCCGTGGCGGAGCGGTTGGCCGGCTACCGCGCGTCCACTGCCGCGTGGGGCGACACCCTGCTGTCCGACTGGAACCTCGACGCACTGCGCCGCCATATCGTCCTGGCCGACAACGATGCCTACCTGTTCGCGGGGTCTCTGCGCTCCGTCGTCTCCGGTTCCGCCGAGCACTCTGACGACGCGCTCCTGCGCGCGCTGGACGCCGCCGCGGCCACGGACATCGTCGCGGCACTGCCCGACGGCCTCGATAGCCGCCTCGACGATCAGGCACGCAACGTATCGGGCGGCCAGCGTCAGCGGCTGCGGCTTGCCCGCGCGCTGATCGCCGATCCCTCGGTGCTTCTCCTGATCGAGCCCACGTCCGCACTGGACGCGCACACCGAGGCGACCGTCGCCGCTCGGGTGGCCGAGCACCGCCGCGGCGCCACGACGTTCGTCGTCAGCACCTCGCCCCTCGTACTCGGCCGGGCGGACGAGGTTGCCTATCTGGTGGACGGGAAGGTGCGGGCCACCGGTACACACCGTGAGCTGCTCGCCCGGCAGCCCGGCTACGCGTCGCTGGTGTTCCGCGGCACCGTCGGGGCGGATGACGCCATGGGCGCGGCGCAGCACCGAGAAGGAGAGTCCCGATGAGTCGGTCCACCGAGGCGCCCCGCCTGCCGGTCGCCGGTCCCCGGGCGGTGCGCCGGGCCGTCCGGCAGTTGCTGAGGGACGAACTCGGCGTCGTTCTGGGAATGCTGGCCCTGACGTGTCTGGCCGCTCTCGCGGGCGCGGCAGGGCCCTGGCTCCTCGGACACATCGTCGACGAGGTCGAGGCGGGCGACCTGACCGTCTCCGACGTCGACGTGCTGGCGGCCGCCGTTCTGGGGTGTGCCGCCGCCCAGCTGCTCCTGACGCGCGGTGCCCGGGGGCTGTCACACCGCTTCGGCGAGCGGACGCTCGCCCGGCTCCGCGAGGAAGTCGTCGACCGGGCTCTGGCACTGCCCGGACGTCTCGCGGACCAGGTGGGCACCGGTGACCTCGTGACCCGTTCCACGCTGGACGTCTCCACGGTCTCGGCGACGCTGCGCACCGCGGCACCGGACATCTTCATCGCCTGCGTCCAGTTGGTGATCCTCTTCGGCGCGATCTTCCTGCTGTCCCCGTTGCTCGGGCTCTGCTCGGTGGTGGGACTGCCGGCGGTGTGGGGTGTGAGCCGGTGGTACCTGGCGCGGTCCCGCGCTGCCTATCTGGCCGAGGGCGAGGCGGCCGGTGAGGTGTCCGAGATCCTCAACTCGACTGCGCACGGCGCCCGTACAGTGGAGGCGTACGGGCTGAGGTCGCGGCAGAACCGCGCTCTCGACGAGGCCATCGACTCCACCTACCACGCCAACGTCCGTACGCTCTCGCTGCGGACGGTGCTCTTTCCGCTCACCGAGTTCGCGCACACGGTGCCGCTCGCCCTCATCCTCCTCGTCGGCGGTCTCGGCCACCTCGACGGGAAGATGTCGCTGGGGGCCGTGGTGGCGGGCAGCCTGTACATGTGGCAACTCGTCGACCCGCTGAACCAGATGCTCACCTGGGTGGAGCAACTCCAGCGCAGCAGCGCGTCGTTCGCCCGCATCAAGGGCGTCGGCCTCGTGGCGCACACTCCTGATCCGGAGGTCGCGCCGCCGGCGGACGACGTCATCGAGGTGAGGGACGTGCGGTACTCCTACCTGCCCGGGCAGGAGGTTCTCAAGGGCGTCGCGCTGCGCATCCGCCCGGGTGAGCGGCTGGCCGTGGTGGGGCGGTCCGGCGCGGGAAAGTCCACGCTGGGCAAGCTGATGTCGGGCGCCGACGCCCCGGACTCCGGCAGCATCCTGGCCGGGGGCGTCCCCGTCGCCGAGCTGGCCGCTGCGGGTGAACTGGGCCGCCGCATCGTCCTCATCACACAGCAGCACCATGTGTTTCTGGGCTCCCTGCGCGACAACATGACCCTGGCCGCGCCGGACGCCGACGACAAGGCGATCCTGTCGGCGCTGGGGCTGGTGGAGGCGGACTGGGTGCAGGACCTGCCGGAGGGCCTGGACACGCGACTGGGCTCGGGCGGCCTCGAGCTCGGTGCCGCGCAGGCGCAGCAGCTCACGCTCGCCAGGGTGCACCTGGCAAACCCGCACACGCTCATCCTGGACGAGGCGACGTCCCAGCTGGATCCGAGGACGGCCCGACAGGCGGAGCGGGCGATGGCCGCGGTGCGGTCGGACCGTACCGTCGTCGCCATCGCGCACCGGCTGCAGACGGCCCACGACGCCGATCGCGTCGCCGTCATGGACGGGGGCCGCATCGTCGAGCTGGGCACGCACGACGAACTGCTCGGCGCGGACGGCGAGTACGCAGCCCTGTGGCGGTCCTGGAACGGCGCAGGCTGACCTCTCCGGCCGCTCCGGCCCGCCTCAGCACTGACGAGGCCTCACCGGCTTGCGCCGCGAGCGGGCCGAGGACCGGGACCTGGCCACGTCAGAGCGGCGACGTCCCGGGGCTCCGGAGTTCCTCGGCGCGGGCGCTGATCAGGCGCCGGACGATCGTGGCGGGGCGTGACGGCTGGCTGTCCGTGCGCTGGACCTGGCTGATCTCGACCGGTTCCGCGTCCAGGAGCGGGAGCCACACCAGGTCCGCGACGGGCTCTCGGGTGGCGAAGGCGGCGAGGAGTCCGACCCCGGCCCCCTGGGCGACCATGGTCCGCACCGAGCGGGCCGACATCGCCTCGACCCTCGCCTCCGCGTCCGGAAGGTGCGCGCGCAGCCGCTGGTGCAGAACGGTGCCGGGTCTCATCGTGACGACCGGCCACTTGCCGAGCTCGTCCCAGGTCACCCCGCGCCGGTGGGCGAGCGGGTGGTCGGGACGGGTCTGGACGCCGAGGGGCGCCGTCATGAGCGGGCGCCGTGTGAGCCCGCTCGGTGGCGGGCCGTTCGGGGTGGTGATCACACCGAGGTCCAGATCGCCGCTGAGCACCGCTCGTTCGACGTCCCCGGACGGCCCTTCGTGCACGGAGAACCGCAGGCCCGGGTGTTCCGCGACGAGCCGGCCCACGACCGGAGCGACGATCGTCTCCACGGTCACCGATCCGCCGCCGATCGACACCCTGCCCTGGTAGGTCCCGTTGGAGGCGAGGGCCGCCTCACGCACCGCGTCCTCGGCCGCCACGAGCCGTGTGAACGGGCCGATCAGCGCCTCCCCGGCCGACGTCGCACGCACGCCTCCGCGGCTCCGGGTCAGCAGGACGGCGTCGAGCTCCTCCTCCAGCATCGTGAGTTGCTGGCCGATGGTGGGCTGGCTGACGCCGCAGGCTGCCGCCGCCGAGCGCAGGGACCCGGTGCGGAGTGCGGCCAGAAAGTACCGGGCTCGTTCGACTCGCATGGACAGACGTTATAGCCAACGCCTTTCACCGGGTCCAGTGATCGGCGTCTTCCCGTGGGGATGAGCCCGCGACATCGTGGCGCGGGTCACGAACGGATGTGACGTGCCGGCTGCCTGTGAAAGGAATCTTCGTGCCTGGGCCCCTCAACGGTGTGCGTGTTCTGGACATCTCGACCGTCCTCGCCGGTCCCCTCGCCTCGTCCCTGCTCGCCGAGTTCGGCGCCGAGGTCATCAAGGTCGAGCAGCCGGGTACCGGGGATCCCGCGCGCAGCTATCCGCCGCTCGACGACGGGGTGTCCGCCGGCTGGGCGGTCATCGGCCGCAACAAGTCGAGCGTGACCGTCGATCTGCACCGCCAGGAGGCGGCGGCCCTCGTCGGCCGGCTCGTGGCGACGGCGGATGTCGTGGTGACCAACTTCCGACCGGCGACCCTGCGCCGGTTCGGCATCGACTTCGACGACCTCGTGGTCCATCGGCCCGATCTCGTCATGGTGCACGTGAGCGCGTACGGGCGCACCGGTCCGTACGCGGACCGCCCCGGGTTCGCCCGGGTCGCCGAGGCCTTCGCGGGGCTGACACACCGCACCGGCTTCCCCGACGGCCCACCGGTGTTCGCCGGATATCCGGTCGCCGACGGCGTCACGGGGATCTACGCCGCCTTCGCCGCGATGCTCGCCCTGCGCCAGCGGGACCTCACCGGCGAGCCCCAGCTCGCCGACATCGGCCTGTACGAGCCGCTCCTGCGGATGATGGAGGACTTCATCGTCGACTACGGAGCGACCGGAACGGTCCGCGACCGGCAGGGCAACGAGAACCCCCACATCAGCCCCAACAACCTCTACCGCACACGCGACGGTCGCTGGCTGGCGCTCCCCGCGTCGACCGAGCAGATGTGGCGCAGGCTCATCTCCGCCATGGACGCGCCTGACCTGGCCGCCTACGACTCGATGACCGCCCGGATCGAACACCGCGCGGAGATCGAGGGCCGGGTGTCCGCCTTCGTCGCCTCCCAGGACCTGCTGCCCCTGACCGAGCTTCTGAACGCGGCAGGTGTGGCCTGCGGCCCGGTCAACACGGCCGCGGACATCTGCGCCGATCCTCATGTGCGCGCCCGGGGTTCGGTGATCGAGGTGACCGACACGCACGACGGCCGTACCCGTCTGGTGCAGGGTTCCGCCGGACGTTTCTCCGGGTTCCGGCAGACGACCGACCGCAGCGCACCGCGTCTGGGCGAGCACACGCGCTCCGTCCTCAAAGGCCTCGGCGTGACCGAGGAGACCATCGACATCCTCGCCGACCGCGGCGTCATCTGAACCGGGAAGGCACGCGCTCATGTCCATGGCGGACGTCTCCATCGTCGTACTCGTCGCCCTCTTCCTCGCGACCCTGGTTCCACGGTTCAACATCGGACTCGCGGCCCTTCCGGCCGCATTCCTGGTCGGTCTCGCCGCGCACCGCAGTGCCGACGAGGTGACGGCGTTCTTCCCCGGTGACTTCTTCGTCCTGCTCGTCGGGATCACCGCGCTGTTCGCCGTCGCGCAGATCAACGGCACGCTCGACTGGCTCCTCGACGGCATGCTCCGTCTCGTGGGCGGGCGAGCGCTGTTGGTGGTGCTGGTGCCGTTCCTGATCGGCGCGGTGCTCACCGCGGTCGGCACGCTCCCGGCCGCCGCCACCGCGATCGTCGCCCCGATCGCGCTCGGCATCGCCGCACGGTACGGAATACCTCCGTTCCTCGCAGCCGTGCTCGGCATCACCGGCATCATCAGCGGCCTCCTCTCGCCGCTCGCCGTCTACGGCACCAGTGCGGACCGGCTCGGCACCAAGCTGGGGCTGGAGCTTCCCGGCTTCGCGCCGGTCGGCTTCTTCCTCGGTGGACTGCTGGCGGGCCTCGCCGTGTCGACGGTCTGTCTCGTCGTCGCGTTCCGCACCGGGGCCGTCCCCCGTGGTCGTCTCACGCCGGTCGATCCCCCGGAGGAGACCTCATCGGCGCCCGCCGACGCCGGGCCGGCGCCCGGGGAACCGACCGGGCGGACGCCGTCACCGGCCTCGGCCCGTGTCCTCACTCTCGCGTGCCTGCTCGCCGTGGTGGTCCTGTCGGTCGGCTTCGACATCAACATCGGCTACCTCGGGCTCACGGCCGCGGTCGTCCAGCAACTGGCCCTGCGGCTCGAGCCCGCCGAGATCATCTCCCGGATCCCCTGGAACATCGTGCTGCTCATCGGCGGACTGCTCACCTATGTCGGCCTGATGGAGGACCTGGGCGCCTTCACCCGGATCAGCGACCTACTGCGGGTCGAGGGATCGCCGATGCTGAGCCTGCTCGTGCTCTGCTACATCGCGGGCGTCACGTCCTTCGCCGCGAGCTCCATCGCCGTCTTCGCGACCACGATGCCGCTGGTCCCCGCGGTCGTGGCCGACGGTGCGTCCCCCGTCGGCGCCGTCCTCGCGGTCGCGTTGGCCTCGGTCCTGGTCGACATCAACCCTCTGGGCATCACCGGCGGCCTCGTCCTCGGCGCCGCCCGTGCCGAGGACCGCACCCGCCTCTTCCGCCAACTGCTGACCTGTGGCCTCGTGTCCGTGGCCGTCGGTCCCGCGCTTGCCTGCTTCGCCTTCGGGTGGTGGTGAGCGCCGCGCCCCGGGACGCCGTCAACTGCCCGGCGGTGGAAGGTCACGACTGAGCGGCCGGGGATGTCAGTGCCTCCTGGCACCATGCGCTCATGGACACAGAGAGCAACGAGAAGAGGACTCTGTCGGCGTTCCTCGCGGCGCAGCGGGCCAGCGTCCTGGCCATCGTCGACGGGCTCGACGGGCGGGCACTGACGACCCCGGCCGTGCCCTCGGGCTGGACACCGCTCGGGCTCGTCGAACATCTGGGGCACGCGGAGAGGCACTGGTTCCAGGAGGTCGTCGCCGGAGAGGCCGAGCCGCTGCCCTGGCCCGACGACCACGCGCCGCTGACCACACCGCGCGAGCCCGAGGTGGTCTTCGCCTTCTACCACGACCAGTGCCGCCGTTCCGACGCCGTGATCGACCGCACCCCGTTGTCGGCGTCCCCGAGAGGTCACCACGGCGAACCGATGGGGGACGAGATCGCCGACCTGCGCGGGATCATCGTGCACGTCATCGAGGAGACCGCACGTCATGCGGGTCATCTGGACATCGTCCGCGAGCTCATCGACGGACGCACCGGACTCGGACCTCGCTGAGCGCCGCCCGCGCGTGGTGGTCGCGTGCGGACGAGCCATGAGCGCGTCGCAGGCACGGGCAGCCGGCACGGGTCGCCGGGTCAGGCGCGGCGGGCGGCCCAGACCGTGCGCTCGGTGCGTACGGCGAGGTCCTCGCGGTGCAGGAGGCTGTTCGGGCTGTCGGCGTCGAGGAGGTCGTCGAGTGCGGCGAGGTCCTCGGGGCTGAGTGCGGGTGCGGCCACGCCGCGGATGCGCTGCAGGCTGCCGTGGGCGTAGCGGCCGATCGCTTCGCTGCGGGCACCGTCGATGTCGACGCTGATGGTGCGCTCGTCCTCCACCGTGAACCCTGCGGCTGTCAGCATCGGGCCCCAGTCGGCGCCGCGGTGCGGAACGTGCTCGGCATGGAAGCTGTCGGTCGCGGCATGGGCGCGCTCTTCGAGGCCGGGGCGGCTCTCCGGGGCTCCGGCGGGCAGGAAGCGGGGGAAACCCGCGAGCTCGACGACGGCGAACAGCCCATCGGGAGCGAGCAGTTCACGGACGGCCGTCAGCGCACGGTCGGGCTGGGCCATGTGATGCATCGAGGCCGAGGCCCACACCAGATCCGGCGCGCCGAGGTCGGGCCAGTCGTCGCGGTCGAGGTCGGCCTGCACGGTTCGGACGCGGTCCTGGAGGTTCCGGGCGCACGCCTTCTCGCGCAGGAGCTGCAGATGGCCCGCCGAGGTGTCGACGGCCGTCACGTGTGCGTCGGGGAAGCGCTCGAGGAGCGCGAAGGTTCCCGCCCCGGTGCCGCAGCCCAGGTCCACGATCTGGCGCGGCTCGCGCTCGAGCGGCAGCCAGCCGGTGATGGACGCGATGTGCTCGGCGAGCACCTCGGCGTCCAGGTCGAGGATCTCGGCCTGACCGGCATCGCTGTGTGCGTGCTGTCCGTCATGGTCGTCGTGGCCGGGGCGGTGACCGTGGTCGCCGTGGTGCGGGGTGTGCTGGTGCGTCGAGGTCATGCCCCCACCGTAAGCGGCCCATGCCCCTCCAGCATGATCACTTGCCGATTGCGCAAGAAGGTGGCCTGAAAGGCTGCTCGCGACGCAAGATCACCCGCCGCGCTGTGGCCGACGCCACTCGTCACAGGGCCCGCTCATCACAGGGCCCCCGCGCGCCTGCGCGGCCGGCTTCGGCGGCGCCGACACCGGCGTCCGTCTGGTGACCCCGACGGGCGTCACGGTCGAAGATGCCCATGATCTCGCACGGCCCGCCCTCGGCGCCGATGGCGTGCGGCATCATCGTGGGGAACTCGGCGGCCTGGTTGGTCTCGACGCGAAAGCGGCGGTGGCCGAGCATGAGCACGGCGGTGCCGGACAGCACCACGAGCCATTCCCGCCCGGGGTGGGCGCGCATGCGGGCCGGATTGTCGGGCGGCGGGTCCGTCATCCGCTGACGCATCACACTCATGCCGGGATCGCCCTTCACGGGCCAGCGCATCATGCCGTGGGCGCCGTCGATCATCGGGCTGATGACGACGTCGTCGGCCGCGTTCTCCACGAGCTGGTCCAAGGTGGTGTCCAGCGCGCGGGCGAGTGTCACGAGCTGGTCCAGGGCGAGGCGGCGCTGACCGTTCTCGATGCGGCTCAGTGAGGACTGGCTCAGATTGGCCCGGGTGGCCAGATCCCCCAGAGACAAACCCTGCGCCACCCGCAGGGCGCGGATCCGTTTGCGTACGAGGCTGTCCAGTCGGCCATCTTCTTGCGTCATAGGCAACATCGTATGCCCTTGATGCAAACCGGGCTTAACGTCGCTCCCAGAGGGCCCGGCAAGGAACCACGTACGACGAGAGGGCGCCGCCGCGCAACAGCGCACCGGATGATGCGCCGGCCCCGCTCCTGAGCACGTGCGCGGACCCGTTCAGCGGTCCGCGCGACAGGCAACTCCCCCATCGCTCCGATCTGGCGACCGGCCCTGTACCGGCACTGATCCCGCATGCCCTTTTCGGAAGGAAACCATGAAGACCAACCAGCCTCCTCGGACGGCAGCCGCACGGGACGGGGGTAAGGGCGCGCCGGATGCGCGTCAGCTGCGGGCGATCCTGATCACCGTCTCGATCGCACTGATGGCCGTGATCGCCTCGGTGTCCGGGCTGAACGTCGCCCAGACGCACATGGCCGTCGAGTTCGGCGCCTCGCAGAACACCGTGCTGTGGATCATCAACGTCTACACCCTCGCCCTGGCCGCTCTCCTGCTGCCGCTCGGCGCGATCGGTGACCGGCTCGGCCGCAAGCCCATGCTCGTCACCGGCCTGGCCGTCTTCGGCGCCGCCTGCGTCGTCGCCGGGCTCGCCCCGTCGGCCGGGGTGATGATCGCCGCTCGCGTGGCCGCCGGAATCAGCGCCGCGATGATCATGCCGATCACCCTGGCCGTCATCACCTCCACCTTCCCGGAGGCGGAGCGCGGCAAGGCGATCGGCGTGTGGACCGGCGTCGCCGGTGGCGGCGGCATCCTGGGTATGTTCCTGTCCGCGCTGCTGGTCGACGTCGCCGACTGGCGCTGGCTGTTCGTGCTGCCCGTGGTCCTGGTCGTCGTGGCGCTGTCGATGACCCTGAAGTCGGTTCCGAACTCCCGCGAGCGCTCCCCCCATTCGTTCGACATCGTCGGTGCGCTGGTGTCGACCGTCGCCGTGATCGGCCTCATCTTCGTGCTGCAGGAAGGTCCCGAGCGCGGCTGGACCGCACCCCTCACCTTGATCAGCCTGGCCGTCGGCGTCGTCGCTGCCCTCGTCTTCGTGGCGTGGGAACTGCACCGTCGCGACGCGTCGCTGCTGGACGTGCGCCTGTTCCGGGAGCGCGGCCTGGCCTCCGGCTCGGTCACCCTCCTGGTCGTCTTCGGCGTCCAGGCCGGCATCGCCGTGGTCCTCTTCCCGTTCTTCCAGGCCGTGCTGGGCTGGTCGGGGCTGCTGTCCACGGTGGCGATGATGCCGATGGCCGTCATGATGATGCTGGCCTCGGGGCTGGCCCCGAAGCTGGTCGCGAGAATCGGTGCCCGCCCCACCATGACCGTGGGCGTCGCCCTGGGCACGCTCGGCCTCGCGCTGATGGCACTGCTCGTGTCCGTCGACGGCGGCTACCCGTCCGTGCTGGCCGGCATGCTCGCCATGGGCATCGGCATGGGACTGTCGATGACACCTTCCACCGAGGCCATCACCGGCTCCCTGCCCCGCGCCCAGCAGGGCGTCGCCTCCGCGCTCAACGACGTCACCCGCGAGTTCGGCACCACGGTCTCGGGCGTCGTCTCGTCGGCGGTCAGGAAGCGA
>NZ_WWIA01000958.1 GCF_009870065.1 Streptomyces sp. SID5785
GGCACGCCGACCTGCGGCGTTGTCGTCGGTTGTCAACTCCCCCAAGCTCTCGGCTTCGCTCGAGCAGGGGGGACCCCCATCGCGTTGCCGCCCTCCTCCGCCTTGCATCTCGACGCACCAGACCCCGCTCACCAGCACAGAACAGCCCGGGCCACCCGGACGCGACCTGATCCGCCGGACAGGCCCTAGCCCTCGAGCAGCGCCTGCCCCACGTAGCCGCCCTTCTCCGCGCCGCCCGGCACCGCGAAGAGCCCGCTCGCCTCGTGCCGGATGAACGCCGACAGCGCGTCGCCCCGGTCGAGCTTGCGCTGCACCGGCACGAAGCCGCGCAGCGGATCCGCCTGCCAGCAGATGAACAGCAGCCCCGCGTCGGGAGAGCCGTCCTCCGTGACGCCGTCGTGGAAGGAGAACGGGCGGCGCAGCATCGCCGCCCCGCCGTTCTGGTCCGGCCGGCTGATGCGCGCGTGCGCGTTGACCGGCACGACCAGGTCGCCCCCCGCGTCCGTCTTCTCCAGGTCCGGCTCGGTCGTCTCGGAGCCACCGCTGAGCGGAGCGCCGGAGGACTTGTGGCGCCCGATCACGTTCTCCTGCGCCTTCGTCGCGAGCTGCTCCCAGTCGTCGAGCAGCATCCGGATGCGGCGGACCACGACGAACGAACCGTTCGCCATCCAGGCGGGGGAGCCCGAGGCGGGCACGAAGATCCGGCGGTCGAAGTCGTCGTCCGACGGCTTCGGGTTGTTGGTGCCGTCGATCTGGCCCATCAGGTTGCGGGTGGTCATGGCGTGGGCGGTGGCCCCCGGCGACCGGTTGAAACCGTCCGTCTGCCAGCGCACCTTCGCCGCCCCGCCCGCGTCCTTCTGGACCGCGCGCAGGGCGTGGAAGGCGACGAGCGCGTCGTTCGCGCCGATCTGCACCCACAGGTCGCCGTTGCTGCGCGCCTTGTCGAGGTGGTCGGAGAAGAAGTCCGGCAGCGGGTCGAGTCCGCCCGGCCGCTGCTTCTCGAGCCCGGTGCGGGCGAAGAAACTGTGCCCGAAGCCGAAGGTGATCGTCAGCGAGGACGGGCCCGCGTCCCGTGCGACATCGGTGTCCGCCGATCCCGCCGGCTCCCCCGCCATCAGCCGCTCGGCCGTCGCCGACCAGCGGCGCAGCAGCGCGGCCGCCTCCTTGCGCCCCGCGCCCGCCACGAGGTCGAACGCCACGACGTGCCCGCGGGCCTGCATCGGCGTGGTGATCCCCGGCTGATGTTTCCCGTGAAACATCACCCGGTCCGCGCCGAGCGAGGTCAGCGCCGTCTGCTGCTCCGGCGCGGTCGCGGAGGCCACGGCGTATCCGGCGCCCGCGCCGACGGCGCCGAGGGCCACGCCGGTCGCCCCGGCCGTCCCGAGCAGACGGCGGCGGGAGATGCCCGGGGCGGCGGATGCGTCGGTGGCCGGGGCCGTACGGCTCTCTGTGTCAGCCATGGTGGTTCAGCCGATCTTCGCGTTCTTGGTGACGGTCACTTGGTCGATGTCCGAGGTACGCACGGTCACCGCGATCTTCCAGTCGCCCGCCACGGGGATCTGTACACCGCTCGCGGTCCAGTGTCCCGTGGCGATGCGGTCGGGCACGACGGACAGCGGCCCGATCTTCTTCGCCTCCTGGGTGAACGCGATCTTCACCTCGGGGACGTCGAAGGCCTTGCCGTTGGGACGCAGGACGTAGAGGTGCATCTCGTTGTCGCCGACGCGGCCCGGGTCGAGCTCCAGCTGGACCGTGCCCTTGCCGTCCTTCGCCCCGGTGTCGAACGGCACCTTCAGGGAGACCGGCCCCGACTGCGTCTGCGCGACGGCGCCCGCGGCCCGGGCCTCCTCCTCCGTCCGGCCCGGCTCGGTGCTCGTGAGGATCGTGGTGACGACGAGCAGCACAATGGCGACAGCCGCCTCCGCGAGGACGGAGCGGCGCAGTCCGAAGCGCTGCGGGTCGGCGTCGCGGGCCTGCTTCTCGCGGGCGGTGTCCCTCGCCGCACGTTGCCGGGCGAGCTGCGCGGCCCGCTCCGGGCTCTCGCCCTTGGCACCGGGACCGCCCTTGCCGCTCCCGGAGTCCTTGCTGTCCTTGCTGTCCTTGCCGCCCTTGGCGTTCTTGGTGTTCTTGCCGTCCTTGGCGGCCCGGTCCGCCGCCGCGTCGCTCCCGGCGCCGCCGCCGACCTTGACCGGCTGCTTCGCGCCGGCCGCCGTGCGCTGCTCCACCACCGTCGCGCCGGCCGCCTGCTCGGCGAGCCGCCCGGTCCACCTGCGGGAGATCCAGGCGATGCCCACGAGCAGCGCCACGAGGCCGACCTTGACGAGGAGGAGCTGCCCGTAGCGCGTGCCGGTCAGCGCCGACCAGGAGCCGACCTGGCGCCATGACTGGTAGAGCCCCGTGCCCGCGAGGACGACGACGCTGCCGAACGCCAGCCGGGAGAAGCGGCGCACCGCGGACCCCTCGATGGACGGTGTCCGGTACAGCGCGACGAGCAGCGTGGTCAGGCCGCCCAGCCAGGTCGCGACGGCCAGCAGATGCAGGACGTCGACCGGCATCGCGACCCCGGCCTGGATGCCGGTCGAGGCGTGCTCGGCCATCGCCCAGGTCGCGCCCAGCCCGGCCGCGACGACGCCACCGCCGATCGCGAGACCGAAGGTGAGGTCCTTGATCTCCTTCTCGTCACCGTCCTCGGCGCGCTTCACATAGGCGCCGAACAGGACGGCGATGAAGAGGGCGGCCGCGGCCAGCAGCAGCAGCCGGGAGGTGAGGGCCGCGCCGGTCTTCGTCTGCAGCACCTGGCCGAGCAGCGACATGTCGAAGATGTCGCCGATCTTCCCGGACCCGGTGTAGGAGCCGCGCATCAGCAGCATCGCGAGCGTCGAGGCGGTGAGCGCGGTCCAGCCGGACACGACGACCCGCTGCACCGGCCTGAGCCCGGCGCCGCGCCGCCAGCAGGCCAGGACGAACACGGCGCCGCCCACGAGCAGCGTGTAGCCGGCGTACGCGACGTAGCGCGCGATGCCGTAGAGCGCGCCGACGACGCCCCCGCCCGCGTTCTGGTCGGTCAGCACCGCGGAGGTCTTCGAGGGCGCCCCGACGGAGAAGGTGAAGGCGCCGGAGACGGGATGGCTGTCCGCCGACACCACCTGGTACGCGACCGTGAACGTGCCGTCGGGCAGGCCCGCGTGCAGCCCCACCCGGTACGTCGTACCACCGGTGTGGGCGACCTTGCCGTCGTCGACGCGCTTGCCCGCGGGGTCGAGCACGCGCAGTGCGCCGTCCGAGACGGCGATCGTCTCGGAGAAGGTCAGCGACACCTGCTTCGGTGCCGTCTCGACCACCGCTCCCTTCTGGGGATCGCTCCCGGTCAGCGCGGCGTGCGCGGACGCGGGGACGGCACCGGCCAGGAGCGCACCGGTGACGGCGAGGAACAGCAGCACCAGGTGCCGGAAACGGGGAGCGATGGTCTTCACGTGCGGTCAGCCTCTCAATGAGACGCGTGCGACGTCGGGTTGTAGGTGGCGGCCTTCACCGGGAAGTCGACCTTCACGGTGCCGGACTCGGCGAAGTGCAGCTCCACCGCCACCTTCTCGCCCTCCTTCGGCCGCTTCTTCAGGTTCTCGAACATGAGGTGATTGCCGCCGCGCTCGAAGTCGAGCTCGCCGTGGGCGGGGACGGCGAAGGAGCCCTGCTCCTTCATCACGCCGTCCTCGGTCGTGTGCAGGGTGACCTCCCCGGCGATCTCGCTGCTGACGGACGTCAGGGTGTCGGCCGCGCCGCCGTTGTGGACGACGAAGAACCCGGCCGCCATGTCACCGGAGGCGGGCGCGGGGATGAACGCTTCCCCGACCTTCACCTGCGGTGTGCCGCCGCCCGCGTCGGTGTCCGCGTCGCCCGAGCCGCACGCGGTGAGCGCGAGCCCCGCCGCGAGCGTCAGGGCGCCGAGCGCCAGCGGGGTCCGCCCGCGCCGGCTCACGGCTTCGCCCCCTCGACGAGCTTGGGCAGGTCCTTCGTGTAGTCGTCGACCGTGGCGTCCTCGCCGTACAGGACGTACCCGGCGTCGTTCTTCGGCGAGAACGCGATGACCTGGGTGCCGTGCATCGACACGAGCTTGCCGTTCTTGTCCTTCTGGGTCGGCTCGATGGAGATGCCGATGGTGCGGGCGCCGCCCTGGATGGTGGCGAAATCACCGGTCAGACCGATGAAGTCGGGGTCCTGGGCCTTCAGCCACTTGCCGAGCACGGCCGGGGTGTCCCGGTCCGGGTCGGTCGTGACGAAGACGACCTGCAGCTTGTCCTGCTCGGACTTGGGCAGCGCCTTCTTGGCGACGGCGAGGTTGCTCATCGTCAGCGGGCAGACGTCCGGGCAGTGGGTGTAGCCGAAGTAGATCAGCGTCGGCTTGCCCTGGGTCTGCTCGCGCAGGTCGAACTTCTTGCCGTGCGTGTCGGTCAGGACCAGGTCGGGCTTCTTGAACGGCTTGTCGAGCACCGTCGCGGCCTTCTGCGACCCGGCGTCGGTCGACACCTCCGTGACCGGGTCGGCGCTGTCGGTGTCGCCCCCGCCGCAGGCGGAGAGGACGAAGGCGGCGGCCGCGACCAGGCCGGTGGCGGCGAGCACGGTCTTCTTGCGGGACTTCATGGTGTTGCGCATAGCGAAAACGTCCTGTGGGTGAGAGGCCGGCCCGTGCCGGGGTCGCCCACCGCGACCCCGGCACGGACCGAGGGTGGCTCAGTTGTTGGTACGCCGACGGCCCGCCAGAACGCCGAACGCCACACCGGAGGCGCCGACGAGGATGCCGACGATGCCCAGCACCCGGGCGGTGGTGTCGCTGTCGCCGGAACCGTCCGATCCCGTGTCCGTCGAGGCCGCGGCGGCCTCCTTCTTGTCGTCCTTCGTGCCGTCCGCACCGTCCTGCGCGGCGCCCGACGCCCCGTGACCGTCGTCCTCCGCGGCCGTCAGGGCGAGGGTGGGCGCCGGGTTCTCGGGCTCTTCCTGGCCCTTCTGCGGAGCCTCGATCCAGCGCACGACCTCCTTGTTGTCGTACGTCTGGATCGCCTTGAACACGAGCTGGTCCGTGTCCGTCGGCAGCTGGCCGACCGACACCGGGAACTTCTGGAAGTAGCCGGGCCGCACGCCCTTGTCGTCGCCCGAACCGGTCGCGGTCCAGGTGACCTTGGAGACGGCCTCGGTGATCTTCTCGCCGTGCATCTCCAGCGGCTTGTCCAGCTTCGACTTCGTCACCTTCGCCTCCCAGCCCGGCACGGGCTGCGGCATCACGGAGGCGAGCGGGTGGTCGGTCGGGAAGGACACCTCGAGCTTGATCGTCGAGGAGTCGTCGCGCTCGTTCGGCACCTTGAAGTCGACCACGGCGTAACCGCCCTTGGCCGCGGCGCCCTCGGGCTGCACGGAGACGTGCGCGAAGGCCGGCGAGGACAGCAGAGCGACGGAGGAGACGGCGGCGGCACCGAGCAGAGCGGCGCGGGACATCTTCTTCATGGCAGAAAGACTCCACGTTCAGCGGGATCCCCGGGGGATCCATCGGAGGGTGAGGAGCGCACCCACTACGGGCGGGCACGCGCGCGTGCCGCACGGCACGCCTCACCCCCGCGTCACGCGGTGGCAGAAGGAAGCCGTGTCAGGCAGCGAGAAGGAACGCTTCGCCGGCCGGTGGCCCGCGTCGGCTCACCGAGTGCTGCAACGCCACGGTCCGCAGCCGCGGCGGTGCCAGGAAGGCGCCGCGTCGCACGGCCCCGAGTCCCCGCGGCGTCTCGGGAAGCCCCGCACGCAGCGCACGGACGAGCGCCAGAGCGCCCCGCAGGGACCGCACCAGCGCGCCTTCCGTGACGCACTGCGCGGAGGCCCGCGACAGCCGCAGGGCGCCGCTCAGGGCGAGGTCGCCGCGGCGCAGCAACCAGCCGGCGCCGGCCGCGGCCAGGACGTGCCCCAGCAGCATCGGCAGCGACGGCACGAGCGCCATCACCCCGGCCGCCTGCCCCATGTGGTGCTGCGCCTCGCCGGCCGGCACACCGGCGTCGTCGAGGATGCGCCGGGCCTGCACCGGGCTGAGCGCCGAGGCGCCGGCCCCGCACATCAGCCGGGCGGCCCGCTCGACGACGGACGGCTCGGCGGAGCCCATGGCCATGGAGCCGTGCTGACCCGCCCCGAAGAGGGTGTGCAGCGTGATCTGGCCGACGCCCAGAAGAGTGGCGATGCCCGGCAGCGACCGCTCACGCCCGGCGAGCGGCACGGCAGCGCAGAAGACGGCCAGGAAGCCCAGCGAGAGGGTCCACAGCGGCACCGAGGCCGTCGAGCCGAGGACGTGCCCCGCCGCGGACAGCACGACGCAGACCGCGGCGAACACCGCGGCCCTCAGCAACCGGAGCTCGGCTGCGCTGCGCGCCTCGCGCGGGTGGGGGGCAGACATGGCGGCCTCATCATCGCACTGGGCCCGTCGCCGTGGTGCGGCAGGTCCGCAAGATCCGGAAATCTCCCCACGCCATCTCCCTTACAACGCGGACAGGACACCCCGCATCCGCCATATGGGCGGTATCACGTCAACTACGCGATTGCGCGGGGGTGGTGGCGGCAATACGTATCGGTATGTCGAGCCGCGGCCGGGAGGCGGGAGCATGAGCATCTGGTGGTCCCTCCATCTGCGATGCGAAGCCGCGAGCGTCCCGCTCGCCCGGCGTCTGCTCCTCGGCGCCATGGAGACGGCCGGCGTCGACCCCGACATCTCCTTCGACCTGTCCCTCGCTCTGAGCGAGGCGTGTGCGAACGCGGTGGAGCACGGCGGCGCGTCGGGAGCGGCCGACGCCTACCGGGTGACCGCCTATCTGGACGGCGAGCGGTGCCGCATCGAGGTGGCCGACTCCGGACCGGGCTTCCCCGCGGTGCGGGGGCGCGCTGCGCACGCGCACAGCACCCATGCGGAGAACGGCCGGGGCCTGTGCCTGATCGAGGAACTCGCCGACCACGTGGACTTCGAGAACCGTCCGGACCGCGGCGGCGCCGTGGTCAGCTTCGACAAGATCCTCAAGTGGAAGAAAGACGCACCCCTCATGGCGGTGTGACGCCACGAGGGGTGCGGACGCCGTCGGACGGCGATGCCCGGACACGGCGGGGGTCCGGTACAGCGGGGGTCCGGTACGACGTGGGCGGTCAGCCCTTGAGGCGCGCCATCCAGGCCTCGACGTCCTCGGAACGCCGCGGCAGAGCGGCCGACAGGTTCCTGTTGCCGTCCTCGGTCACCAGGATGTCGTCCTCGATCCGGACGCCGATGCCCCGGTACTCCTCCGGCACGGTCAGGTCGTCGGCCTGGAAGTACAGACCGGGCTCGACGGTGAGCACCATGCCCGGCTCCAGCGTGCCGTCCACGTACGTCTCGGTCCGCGCGGCCGCGCAGTCGTGGACGTCCATGCCGAGCATGTGACCGGTGCCGTGCAGCGTCCAGCGGCGCTGCAGCCCCAGCTCCAGGACCCGCTCGACCGGACCCTCGACGAGGCCCCACGCGACGAGCTTCTCGGCGAGCACGCGCTGCGCGGCGTCGTGGAAGTCGCGGTACTTGCCGCCGGGCTGCACGGCCGCGATCCCGGCCTCCTGGGCCTCGTACACGGCGTCGTAGATCTTGCGCTGGACGGCGCTGTACGTGCCGTTGACCGGCAGCGTGCGCGTGACGTCGGCGGTGTAGTACGTGTGCGTCTCCACGCCCGCGTCCAGGAGGAGCAGGTCGCCGGAGCGCACCGGTCCGTCGTTGCGCACCCAGTGCAGGGTGCAGGCGTGCGGGCCGGAGGCGCAGATCGAGCCGTAGCCGATGTCGTTGCCCTCCACGCGCGCGCGGAGGAAGAACGTGCCCTCGATGTAGCGCTCGCTGGTGGCCTCGGCCTTGTCGAGGACCTTCACGACGTCCTCGAAGCCGCGCACGGTGGAGTCGACGGCCTTCTGCAGCTCGCCGACCTCGAACGCGTCCTTCACGAGGCGCGCCTCGGACAGGAAGACGCGCAGCTCCTCGTCGCGCTCGGCGGTGACCTTGTCGGTCAGGGCCGCCTCGATGCCGGCGTCGAAGCCGCGCACGACACGCACGGGGCCGGTGGCCTCGCGCAGCGCGTCGGCGAGCTCGCGCACGTCGGAGGCGGGGATGCCGTGGAGCGTGGCCGCCTCGGTCAGGGAGTGCCGGCGGCCGACCCACAGCTCGCCCTGGCCGTCGAGCCAGAACTCGCCGTTCTCCCGGTTCGACCGGGGCAGGAGGTAGATCGTCTCCTGGTGGCCGTCCGCGGTGGGCTCCAGGACGAGGACGCCGTCCTCCGTCTGGTTGCCGGTCAGGTACGCGTACTCGACGGAGGCGCGGAAGGCGTACTCCGTGTCGTTCGAGCGGGTCTTCAGGTTGCCCGCGGGGATCACGAGGCGCTCGCCCGGGAAACGGGCGGACAGGGCCTTGCGGCGCGCGGCGGTCTCGGCGGCCTGGGCGATCGGCTGCAGGTCGTGCAGCTCCGTGTCGGCCCAGCCGGACTGCATGCTCTCGGCGAGCTCGTCGGACACGCCGGGGTAGAGGCCGTTCTTGCGCTGCTTGATGGGCTCTTCTTCCGAGGTCTCCGGGGTGGTGAGCTCCTCCGACACAGTTCCTCCTGTTTGCGGCCTTAAGGGGTGATGGACCCCGTCCATCGTACGAGTGTCCGGAAAGGGGTCCAGGGCCGGAGGACCCCGGTCGGGACCTCTCACAGGCTGTGTGCGGGCGCCTACTCGAAACGGGCCGCCAGGAGGACGACGTCCTCGTCGCTGTCGGCCGCGTCCAGGCCGTCCGGGAGCATCGTGTGCAGGACGTGGTCGGCGAGCGCGCCGGGGTCGTCGCGCAGGGCGCGCGGGACGCTCGCGGCGGCCGCGTGGAGCCGGGTGAAGGCCCGGTCCATGGCGTCGCCGGTGCGGCGCAGCAGGCCGTCCGTGTAGAGCAGCACGGTCTCGCCGGGCTCCGGCTCGACCTCCGTGCTCGGCGCCTCCCAGCAGGCGAGCATGCCGAGCGGCGCGGACAGGGTGGTCTCGACGAACTCGGTGCGGCGCGGGCCGACCAGCAGGGGCGGGCTGTGTCCGGCCCCTGCAAGAACGATCTTTCGCTGGGCCGGCTCGCAGTACGCGAACAGGGCGGTGGCGCTGCGCGCCGGCTCGGTCAGCCGCAGCAGCAGCTCCAGGTCGGACAGCACCGCGACCGGGTCCTCGCCCTCCATCACCGCATACGCGCGCAAGGAGGCGCGCAGCCGGCCCATCGCGGCGACGGCGCTCGCACCGCAGCCGGTGACCGAGCCGACGGCGAGCCCGAGCGCGCCCTCGGGCAGCGGCAGCGCGTCGTACCAGTCGCCGCCGCCGCGCGGTCCGGTGCGGTGGCGGGCGGCCAGCTGCACACCGGCCATCCGGGGCAGCCGCGCGGGCAGCAGCTCGTCGGCGACGGTGCGCGACCACGCGCGCGTACGTTCCAGTTCGAGCAGGCGGGCGAGGTGCTCGGTGGCGTGGGCCGCGTACAGGCCCACGAGGTGGCGCCGTCGCTCGGCGGGCTCGGCGGGCTCGTCGTACAGCCACACGGCGGCGCCCAGCCGGCCCGCGTCCTCGGTGGCGAGCGGCAGCGCGTAGCTCGCGGCGTAGCCGAGGCGGGCGGCGACCTCGCGGTGGCGTGGGTCGAGCCCGTCCTCGGAGAGCAGGTCGGGGTGGGCCTCGGGGTCGGTGGCCAGGCCGTCCAGGATCCGGCCGTACGAGGTGGCGCCGCGCGGGACCGTCTCGATGTGCCCGAGGTCGGGGCGGGACAGGCCGAGTCCGACGGTGGTGTCGGGGCCCCGGCCGTCACCGGGCTCGAGCACGACGAGACCGCGCCGGGCGCCCACCAGGGCGGCTCCGGCGCGCAGGAGTTCGTGCAGTGCTTCCTCCAGTGAGGCGGTGCGGGCCAGCCGCTCCGTGAGTTCGTGGAGGGTCGTGAGGTCCGAGACCCAGCCGGCCAGCCGGTCCTGGATCAGGGCGGACGGGGCCGATGCCGGGGAGGCCGCGGCGGGGACGGGTGCGGGGGCCGGAGAGGTCGGGACCGTGTGGGCGGGTGGGGGGACCTGTCCAGGCGGGGAATCGATTCCAGCCACTTTCGGCGAGCGTGGGGTTGTCATGGCTTCCGGCTTTCCGGCCGGTGCATATTGCTCCATAGCATCGCAAACCCCCATGTCAGCCTTGTCAAGCTCTGCGCCGCCAGCAATGTCTCCACATCTACACGCACTGGAGAGGGGATGTCCAGCATTGTCCTGCTGGGATTCCTGGTGTCCGTGGTGGTCAAGTGGCTACTGTGCTCGCGCGTTCTTGGCGCCGCCTTCGTCGCACGGTTCGAACCGGCCACGATCCACCCATTTCAGGTTGGCCGAAAAATGCCCTGGGGATGGGTGTATTGCGGTCGACTGGCGTGGTTCGACGGAGCGTCACTGCGGTCGCTGTGGGTACGTACTCGGTGAAGACCAGGGGTAGTTGGGATCGACTCGGAACCTGGTGACGGACCCGGGCGTCATAACCAACGACGACCGTGCCCCATCCTCCCGCGAGGGAGGCGGCGAGAAATACGCGGGACGGCAAACGCCAGGCGTCGCCACCCCACGCCAGGCTTTTGAAGCACGCAGCAGGCGCTCGGACTATAGGAGTTCCACCTATAGGGGATCCTCCTGCCTCGGCCCGGCAGCTCAGACCGGGGTCAGGCGCTCCACCACGTACGCGCAGTGACTGATCGACACATAGTGTGATGTGGCCCAAAGCGTTCTCTTCGGTCAACGGAAAGGAACGAGCGCTCATGCGCGAGATCCTCGGAAGGCGACGCAGGTTCCTGTCCAGGCGTGACAACGGGAAGTCTGACCTGATCGGCGCGGTCCTCACGTTCGCGACAGCATGGCGGTGGCCGGTCCTGCCGGGCATAGGGCTCGAGGCGGCGGGGCGCCGGGACGGCGTCCGCTGCGCCTGCCCCGACCCGGACTGCACGGTGCCCGGCGCGCACCCCTTCGACCCGGGGCTGCTCGCGGCGACGACGGACGAGCGCATGGTGCGCTGGTGGTGGACGAACCGCCCCGCGGCGCCGATCGTGCTCGCGACCGGCGCCCCCGCGGGAGCGTCCGGCGGCCGTGCCCCGTGCGCCGTGAGCCTGCCGGCCGTCGCGGGCGCCCGCGCCCTCGCGGTGCTCGACCGCAAGGGCATCCGGCTCGGCCCCGTGCTCGCGACCCGCGAGCGCCTGGTGATCCTCGTGGCGCCCTACTCGATGGAACAGCTCGGCGAGCTCCTCTACGCGAAGGACTTCGTCCCGGGCTCGCTCCGCTTCCACGGTGAGGGCGGCTACATCGCCCTGCCGCCGTCCACGACGGGCGCCGGCCCCGTGCGCTGGGAGAGGGCGCCGCTGCCCGGCTCCGCGGCTCCGTGGGTGCCGGACGTGGAGGCTGTGGTGGACGCCGTGGTGGACGCTCTGACGCGTACCGGGGTGAGCGCCCCGGAGCTCTGAACGGACTCTGAACGGAGCTCTGACGCGGTACGGGCACGCGGCGCCGGGGGCGAGCAACTCGGCGCCGTGCTACGGGTGTTGACCGCAGGGGCCGGGCTCGCGGGCCGGGCGAGGGCATGAAAACGCCCGGTTGCTGGCGACGGGGGATGCACCAGCAACCGGGCTACTTGAACGGTAACAAGAGATCGGCAGTTAGCAAATTCGATCTCTTCTATTCGGACATGGATTTACCTGCAACTACCGGGAGTTGTGACCGGAGTCACCCGCTCCGCTCCCGTGTTCCTGTGCGTCAGCTGAGCGTCACCTGTCGGTTGGTGAGCCCCCCGCGCGCACGCCGCTCGTCCGCCGACAGCGGCGCGTCCGCGGCCAGGGCCCCGGCGAGCCGCTCGGCGAACTCGGCGGCCGGCTTCTCGATGTCCTCGGCCTTCGTCTCGCTCGGCAGGTCCCACACCGGGACCGTCAGCCCGTGCGCGCGGAACGAGCCCACCAGGCGCGTGCCCTCGCCCAGCGACGAGCGCCCGGCCGCGTGCAGCCGCGCCAGCGCGTCCAGGAGCTTCTCCTCCGGGTGCGGCATGACCCACCGCAGGTGGTTCTTCTCCGGCGTCTCGCACCAGTACGCGCTGTCCACACCGGTCAGCTTGACCGTCGGGATGGCCGCCGCGTTGGCCCGCTCCAGGGAGGCGGTGACCTCCGCCGACGCGTTCTCCGAGTCCGGGACCCAGAACTCGAAGCCCGTGTGCACGACCGGCTCGAAAGGCCCCTTCGGGTCGAGCACGTCCTGCAGCCGCGGGCCGTCCGCGGGCACCCGGCGGGCCTGCACCGGATTCCCCGGCTCGGCCTCCAGGGCGCGCAGCAGGGTGTCCGCCAGGTCGCGGCTGAGATCACCTGACGGCGTGTCGTTCTGCAGGCCGACCAGGACCGAGCCGTCCTCGCGGCGCAGCGCCGGCCAGGCCATCGGCAGCACGGTCGCCAGCGTCACCGACGGAACGCCCTCGGGCAGTCCGTCCTTCAGCGCCAGCTCGACCGTCGCCGCCGGGACCAGCTCGCGCAGCGCGATCCAGTCGCCCTCGCCCGCGAGGCCCTCGAAGGGGCGCTGCACCAGCTCGGTGACCGCGTGCGCCGCGGCCCGGCCGTGACAGGCCTTGTAGCGGCGGCCGCTGCCGCACGGGCAGGGCTCGCGCGCGCCGACGACCGGGAACGCTCCCTCGGTGGAGGCTCCGCTGCCCGCGTGCTGCTTGCCCTTGGTCTGAGGGCGCTTCTTGGCCATCTTGGGTGTCTCCCGGATACGGCTCTCGTACGTACGGGCGCGAGCCTAGCCGCTCGTACCGACAACAGGGGGACACGCCTCAACTGGCCTCGGACGGGCGGCGGTCAGCCCAGATCGTCGAAGGCGTCCGCGAGACCCAGGTCCGACAGGTCCACGACGGGCGGTGCGCTCACGCGCGCGGCGAAGTCCTCGCGGCGGTGCGCGGCGGCCTGTGCGTGCACGTCCTTGTGCACGACCACCCAGACGGTCACCTCGCCCCGGGCGTCGTCCCGGACGCCCCAGTCGTCGGCGAGTGCCGTGATGATGTTGAGCCCGCGGCCGCCGTGCGCGGTGACCGAGGGGGTGGCCGGAACAGGGCGGGTCGGCCCGCCGCCGTCGGTCACCTCGACCGTGAGGCAGCCGCGGCCGTCGACCCGCCACGCGGCCCGTACGTCCCCGTCGCCGGCCAGGTCGTCGCCCAGCGGCCTGCCGTGCCGGCAGGCATTGCTGAGCAGTTCGGAAAGGATCAGAACTGCATCGTCGATCACCGGTTCGGACACGCCGCTGATCCTCAGCTGCTCACGCATCCGACGCCGTGCCGCACCCACGCCCGCAGGGCCATGGGGTACGGCCATGCTCGACGACGCGGGCACCTCCTGTGCCACCACCAACGCCACCCCCGAGACCTCCTTTGCCCCACGCCACGGTGTGAATGCCCCAGCTGACTGGGCCGGAAACCGGCCAATCCGCGTCCCGTGACGCACTCATGGCGATCGAACACGCACCGAACGCGCCGGAGCACTCCCTGTGACATGCGGGGCGCGGACCTGGCCGGAATCAGGCCCTGCCGAGCTGCCGCAGCACCTGGGCGGGACGGTTCGTGATGACCGCGTCGACGCCGAGCCGGACACAGAGGTCCACGTCCTCGGGCTCGTTCACCGTCCACACGTGCACGCGGTGGCCCGCGCGGTGGAGCTTCTCGACATAGGAGGGGTGGCTGCGCAGGATGCGGATGCCGGGCCCCGCGATGCCCACGCCCCTGGGCAGCCGCCCCTCGCGGTGACGCGGCGACACGAACTGCATCAGGTAGACGGTCGGCAGCGTCGGCGACGCCTCCTGGACGCGCGCGAGCGAGCGCGCCGAGAAGCTCATCACGCGGACGGGCGAGGTCTCCTCGCGCGCGGGGGCGTCCAGTCCGAACCTCTTCAGGAGGAGCAGTAGCCGCTCCTCCACCTGGCCCGCCCAACGCGTGGGGTGCTTCGTCTCGATCGCGAGCTCCACGGGCCGCCCCGCGTCCGCGACCAGCTCGAGGAGCCGCTCCAGCGTGAGCACGGAGGTGTCCGCCGCCGGGGCCGCCGAGCTGCTCGCCCAGTCGGGCCCCTCCTCGCGGTCCTTCCAGGAACCGAAGTCGAGCGCCGCGAGGTCCGCGAGTTCCAGGGCCGAGACGGCACCGCGGCCGTTCGACGTACGGTTGACGCGACGGTCGTGCACACAGACGAGATGACCGTCCGCCGTGAGCCGCACGTCGCACTCCAAGGCGTCGGCGCCGTCCTCGATCGCCTTTCTGTAGGCGGCCAGGGTGTGCTCGGGGGCATCCTCCGAGGCTCCTCGGTGGGCGACGACCTGGATGTGCTGCTGCCGTGCGTGGGTCACCGCGTCATGGTGCCATCGCGCGCGGTACGACCGGCAAAAGCCGGCCCAGCGGATGCGTCCGTTTCGCCGCCCGTCAAGGATGTCTACCGACGCACAGGCTCGGCTTATGGTGCCCTGACGTCTGGTGGGAAAAGCTGACCGCGTACAACTGCACGACCGGATCGTGACAGGACCATGCCGCATCGGCGTCGGCCGTCACGGTCCTGACCGCCGCAGACATGCAGCCATGGACCGATGACAGCCGTGGATCGAGGAGAGAAGCTGTGAGCACCGAGAACGAGGGCACTGAAGTACCCCCGGCCCCGTCCGCACCCCCCGTGCCGGTGGACACTCCCGCTGCTCCCGCGCCGGCTCAGCCCGGGACCGCGCCGGAGGGCCCGCACAGCGGAGGGCCCGCCCCGGCCGCCCCGGCCGCCCCGGCCGGGGACCCCGCCGGAGCGCCGGCG